>CAZZVH010000194.1:0-5731 GCA_964657365.1 uncultured Burkholderiaceae bacterium | reverse complement strand
GAACCTGCAGCGGCCGGTGGCGGCGTGCGCAGGAACGACTACCGCAGCCTGGTGCCGTCGTTGCCGTCCAGCTTCCGGCGCCTGATGGACGGCAAGGCCGTGGCCATCGGCAGCGGCGCCCGGCGCAGCGACTGGATGTGCCACGTCGGCCACGGCCACGCGCCGGAACACATGGCGCTGCACGACGGCGCCCACGGCGTGCTCATCAGCGGCGACATGGTGCTGCCGCGCATCTCCACCAACGTGAGCGTCACCGACATCGAGCCGGAATCCGATCCGCTGACGCTCTATCTCGAATCGATCGAGCGGATGCGGACGATCCCGGCCGGCACGCTGGTGCTGCCCTCGCACGGCCGCCCGTTCCGGGGCCTGCACACGCGCATCGACCAGCTGCAGGCGCACCACGCCGAACGCTTCGTCGAGGTGCTCGAGGCTTGCGCCGCGTCGCCGCACTCGGCGTTCGACCTGGTGCCGGTGCTGTTCCGGCGCAAGCTCGACGGCCACCAGATGAGCTTCGCGATGGGCGAATCGATCGCCCACTGCCATGCGCTCTGGCTGGCCGGCAAGCTCGAGCGGAAGACCGAAGGCGGCGTGATCCGGTTCGCGACACGCTGACCGGTCGACGCCCCGCACGATCGCCGGGGCCACGCTAGACCCAGGTCGCGAGCGCTTCCTTGCTCAGCTCCGCTTTCGCCGACTCGTACTCGGGCACGACCGAGCGCACCACGTCCCAGAAACGCGCGCTGTGGTTCATCTCGCGCAGATGCGCCAGCTCGTGGGCGACCACGTAGTCGATGGTGGCCATCGGAAAGTGCACCAGGCGCCAGTGCAGGCGCACGGCGCCGCTGGCGTGGGCGCTGCCCCAGCGCGTCTGCGCCGAGCTCAGCGAAAGCCTGGTCACCCGCACGCCGAGCTGCGCCGCGAAGTGCTCCGCGCGGACGTGGAAGATGGCCAGCGCCTCGCGCTGAAGCCAGCTCTGCACGGTGTCCCGCAGACGCTCGGCCGAGGCGTCGCGCGGCAGGCCGACGTGCAGCACGCGGGTCACTGCATTCCCTGGCGCGTCGCCGGCGACGGCAACGTCGAGCACGACCTCACCTTCGCCGAGGCCGCGCCCGCCGTCCAGGACCACGCGGATGGGCCGGCCGAGGTAGGGAATTTCGACGCCGTCCTTCCAGACGATGCGACCGGCCTCGACCCGCGCGCCGCGTTCACGCTGCTCGGCCAGCCGGGCCAGGATCCAGGCACTGCGTTCGCGCACCGCCGCGTCGATCTCGCGCAGGCCGACCCACTTCGGCGCGCTCACGCTGAGGCCATCGAGCCCGACCATGAAGCCGATGCTGCGTCGCCGGCTGCGGCGCAGCAGGAAGGCGACCTGCTGGCCGTCGAGAAGCAACTCGCGGCTCGCGCGTGGGTGGCGCAGGATCGACGGCGTGGTCCCGGATGGGGGTGGCGCACGGCGATCGGAATCGGAGTCGGGCGATCCGCCGCCGGGGGGCGTGGGCAGAGGCCGTGGGGCCGCCGGCTCGGTGTCGTCGAACAGGCTGCGCTGCAGCGCGTCGACGACGCGCCTCAATCCGCGCGCGACCAGGCTGCCCGCCGGGCCCTGGCCGCCGCGCTTCGTCGTTGGCGCGGCCGTGCTCATTGCGGGACGCTTCGCCGCGACAGCCGGGTGCTGCCGCGCGGTGCCTCGGCGCTGGCGCTGCGCGCGGCGTAGTCGCTCATCGAATCGCCGGGCGGGTAGGCGTCCGGGTCGAGGCGACGCATCTCGGTCTCGATCCACGTCTCGACGTCGCGCATCAGCGAATCCTCGTCGCGGCCGGTCGATGCGATCGGCTTGCCGATCGAGATGTCGACGAAGCCCGGACGGAGCACGTAGCTCTTCCTCGGCCAGCAGCGCGCCGATGTCACCGCCACGGGCATCACCGGCCGGCCCGTGGCCACGGCGAGCCGCGTGCCGCCGTTCTTGTAGACGCCCTGGCCACCACGCTCGGTGCGCGTGCCTTCCGGAAACATGATCACCCAGTTGCCCTGCGCCATGTACTTGCGGCCCTGCTCGGCGACCTTGTTCCACGCCTCGGTGCGCTTGCTCCTGTCGATGTGGATCAGGTCCATGCGGGCCATCGCCCAGCCGAAGAACGGGATGTAGAGCAGCTCGCGCTTGAAGACGTAGCAGAGCGGCTTGGGCATCAGCGAGGGATAGGCCAGCGTCTCCCAGGCCGACTGGTGCTTGGACAGCATCACGACCGGCGAATCGGGCAGGTTCTCCCAACCGTGCACGCGGGCCCGCACGCCGCAGATGACGCGTGCGCCCCAGATCGCCAGCGAGAGCCAGCCGGCGCAGAGCCAGTACATGCGGCTGCCGCGGACGAAGATCGAGTAGACGACGGCGACGGTCGCCCAGGGCACGACGGTGACGATCAGGAACAGGAAGAACAGGGTCGATCGAACGACCGCGAGCGCGCGGGCCATCAGGGCTCTCCGAAGACCGAGTCGATCTCGACGACATGGCCGCGCTCGCGCCGTTCGTCCTGGATCAGCGACGAGGCGAAGGCGGCCAGGTCGGGGTGCACCTGCGTGCCGGGAACATCCGTGAGGAGCGCGGCGATCTGGGCGTCGTCGAGCCCGGCCGCCTTGCCGGTGCGCACGAAGTGGGGCACGCAGCCCACCGCCGCCGCGGCGATCGCATCGCGCAGCGAATCACCGACCGCATGCACTTCGTCGAGCGGGATTCCGTAGCGCTCGCCGATGGTCTCGAACAGGCCGGGCAAGGGCTTCCGGCAGCGGCAGCCGTCGTCCGGGCCATGCGGGCAGAAGAAGACGGCATCGATGCGGCCGCCCAGCTCGGCCAGCTCGCGGTTCATGCGCTCGTGCATCGCGTTGAGCGCGGCCATGTCGAACAGGCCCCGGGCGAGGCCGGACTGGTTGGTCGCGATCACCGTGTGCCAGCCGGCGTGGTTCAGCCGCGCGATCGCTTCGAGGGCACCCGGGATCGAGACCCATTCAGCGACCGACTTGACGTAGTCGTCGCGGTCCTCGTTGATCGTGCCGTCTCGGTCGAGGATGACGAGCCGCAGGCCCGGCGATGCGCCGCTCATCGGTGCGCCCTCATGCGGCCAGCCGCGAGAGATCGGCGACGCGGTTCATCGCCGCGTGCAGCTGGGCGAGCAGGCCGAGGCGGTTGCCGCGCAGTGCCAGATCCTCGGCGTTGACCATCACCGCGTCGAAGAAGGCATCGACCGGCGCGCGCAGCGCGGCCAGCGCCTGCAGCGACGCGGTGTAGTCGCGCCGCTCGAAGGCCTCGCCGGCCGTGGACTCGACGCGAAGCAGCGCCGAATGCAGCGCGGCCTCGGCCGGCTCGACCAGCAAGGCCGTCCGGACGTGCCGCGACGCCTCGTCGCTCGACTTCTTCAGGATGTTGCCGACCCGCTTGTTGGCTGCCGCCAGCGCCGCCGCCTCGGGCAGCGAGGCGAAGGCTCGCACAGCCGCGAGCCGGTCCTTCAGCTCGGCCAGCTGTGCCGGCGGCCGCGACAGGACCGCATCGACTTCCTGCGCGCTGTAGCCCTGCTCGCGCAGGCTGCCGGCAAGCCGCTCGTGGATGAAGGCGAGCAAGGGCTCGGTCGGGTCCTGGATGGTGCTGCCGAACGCCGGCACGGCGAGCGCCACGAGCTGCGCCAGCGAGATCGGCACCGGCACCTCGATCAGCATGCGGATCACGCCCAGCGCATGGCGGCGCAGCGCGAACGGATCCTTGTCGCCGGTGGGCAGCTGGCCGATGCCGAACAGGCCGACCAGCGCCTCGATCTTGTCCGCCAGCGCGACGACGACGCCGACATGGCCGCGCGGCAGCGTGTCGCCCGCGAAGCGCGGCTTGTAGTGGTCTTCGATGGCTTCGGCGACCGCCAAGGTCTCGCCGTCGTGGCGCGCGTAGTAGCCGCCCATCACGCCCTGCAGCTCGGGGAACTCGCCGACCATGTCGGTCAGCAGGTCGGCCTTGGCGAGCAGCGCGGCGCGGTCGGCCTGCTCGCCGAGGTGCTCGTGCGGGAACGCCGCCTTCGCGATCGCACCGGCGATCGCGCGCACGCGCACCGTGCGCTCGCCCTGCGTGCCGAGCTTGCCGTGATAGACCACCTTGTCGAGGCCGGCGACGCGATCCTCCAGCGTCGTCTTGCGGTCCTTGTCGAAGAAGAACTTGGCATCGGCCAGCCGCGGCCGAACGACGCGCTCGTTGCCTTCGATCACGCGGGACGGATCGGCCGGCGAGATGTTGCTGACGACCAGGAAGCGGTTGCTCAGCCCGCCGCGCGCGTCGAGCAGCGGGAAGTACTTCTGGTTGGCCTTCATCGTCAGGACGAGGCACTCGGGCGGCACGTCGAGGAACTCGGTCTCGAATTCGCAGACGAGGACGTTGGGCTTCTCGACCAGGCCGCACACCTCGTCGAGCAGCGCGTCGTCGGTGACCGGATGCAGGCCGGCCTCGCGCGCCGCGACCGCCGTCAGCTGGCGGACGATGTCCGCGCGGCGCTCGGCGAAGCTGGCGACGACGGCGCCCTCGGCGAGCATCTGTCCGGCATACGACTCCGCCGAGTGCAGCGAGATGCTCGCCGCCTTCGCCTCGAAGCGGTGACCGTGCGTGACGCGACCGGCGTCCAGGCCGAGCGCATGGACCGGGACGACCGTGTCGCCATGCAACGCGACCAGGCCGTGCGCGGGCCGGACGAAGCTCACGCTGGTCCAGCCATCGGCGAGCTGGTACTGCATGACCTTCGGAATCGGCAGCTTCGCGATCGCCTGGTCGAGCGCGCGCTGCAGGCCGTCGGCGATCGTGGCGCCGGGCGCGGTGGTCTCGAGGAACAGGGTCTCGGCCTTGCCGTCGATGCGCCGCTGCAAGCCGGCGACCGCCGAGCCATCGACGCCGACGGCCGCGAGCTTCTTCATCAACGCGAGCGTCGGCTCGCCGTCCGCACCGAATCCGACCGCCACCGGCATCAGCTTGACGGAGACGGCGCGGTCGGCTGCGCGCACGGCGACCGCATCGATCAGCACGGCGAGGCGGCGCGGCGTCGCGAACGAGGTCGCCGTCGCGGCGGCGCTCGCCAGGCCCTGGGCGCGCAGACTGGCGGCGATCGCGTCGGAGAAAGCGGTGCCGAGCGCCTTCAGCGACTTCGGCGGCAGCTCCTCGACGAAGAGTTCGACCAGGAGCGGAGCGGAGGCGGCCGTCATCACGCCGTGTCCCTGGCGGCGTCGCCACGCTTCTTCGCCGCGATCTGCGCCGTGACCTCGTCGCCCCAGGCCTTCGGCGCCATCGGGAAGCCGAGCCGGGCGCGGCTGTCGAGATAGCTCTGCGCGACGCTTCTGGCCAGCACGCGGATCCGGCCGATGTAGGCCGCCCGCTCGGTCACGCTGATCGCTCCGCGTGCGTCGAGAAGATTGAAGCTGTGCGCCGCCTTCAGCACCTGCTCGTAGGCCGGCAGCGCCAGGTGCTGCTCCATCAGCGCCTTGGCCTGGCGCTCGTGCGCGGCGAAGGCGGCGAGCAGGAACTCGACGTCGCTGTGCTCGAAGTTGTAGGTGCTCTGCTCGACCTCGTTCTGGTGATAGACGTCGCCGTAAGTCAGGCCGTCCGTCCACGTCAGCTTGTAGACGTTGTCGACACCCTGGAGGTACATCGCCAGCCGCTCCAGGCCGTAGGTGATCTCGCCGGTGATCGGCTTGCAGTCGATGCCGCCCACCTGCT
>CAZZVH010000193.1:5090-7144 GCA_964657365.1 uncultured Burkholderiaceae bacterium | reverse complement strand
CTCAGCCTCTCACCCAGGTGGTTTCCTGAGCCAGGTCCTTGAGGACGATGCCCTGTTCGGCGAGGCGCTTGCGGATCGCGTCGGCGCGCGCGAAATCGCGGGCCGCCTTGGCGGTGCGGCGCTCGTCGATAAGCGCCTCGATGCTCGCTTCGTCGAGCCCGGCCCCGGTCTGCAGATAGGTGCGCGGCGCCTGCTGCAGGATGCCGAGCACGGCGCCGAGACCGCGCAGCAATGCGGCGGGCGCGACCGCGCCGTCGCGATAGATCTCGCCGGCGAGCTCGAACAGCGTCGCGACCGCGATCGGCGTGTTGAAGTCGTCGTTCATCGCCTCGCGGAAAGCTGCCGCCCGCGGCTCCGACCAGTCGATGGGCGTGGCCAGATCCGACGGCGCGATGCCGTCGAGCGCGGTGTAGAGGCGATGCAGGCCGGCCTTCGCGTCGTCGAGGTTGGCGTCGCTGAAATTGAACGGGCTGCGGTAGTGGGTGCGCAACATGAAAAAGCGGACGGTCTCGCCGTCGTAGCGCTTCAGGACGTCTCGGATGGTGAAGAAGTTGCCGAGCGACTTCGACATCTTCTCGTTGTCGATGTTGAGCAGGCCGTTGTGCATCCAGACGTTGACGAACGGTCCGCCACTCGCGCCCTCGCTCTGCGCGATCTCGTTCTCGTGGTGCGGGAACTGCAGATCCTGGCCGCCGCCGTGAATGTCGAAGTGCTCCCCGAGCAGCGCCTTGCACATGGCCGAGCACTCGATGTGCCAACCCGGCCGGCCGGCGCCGAACGGGCTCGGCCACTTCGCGTCCTCGGGCTCGCTTTCCTTGGCCGCCTTCCACATCACGAAGTCGAGCGGATCCTCCTTGCCGTCGAGCACGGCGACGCGTTCGCCGGCCCGCAGCTGGTCGATCGACTTGCCGGAGAGCTTGCCGTAGCCGGGGAATTTCCGGACCGCGAAATTCACGTCGCCGCCCGGCGCGCGGTAGCCGAGGCCCTTTCGCTCGAGGGTTCCGATCATCTCGAGCATCTGCGGCACGTAGTGGGTGGCGCGCGGTTCGTGCGTCGGCTGCTCGAGGCCGAGGGCGGCGGCGTCTTCGTGGAGCGCATCGATCATCTCGTCGGTCAGGGCGCGGATCGAGATGCCGCGTTCGAGCGCGCGCTTGATGATCTTGTCGTCGATGTCGGTGATGTTGCGCACGTACGTGACGCGGTAGCCGAGCGTCTTCATCCAGCGCTGCGCCACGTCGAACGCCATCATGAAGCGCGCGTGCCCCATGTGCGAGTGATCGTAGATCGTGATGCCGCAGACGTAGAGCCGGACGTGACCAGGCTCGATCGGAACAAGGACCTCGGTCGCCCGCGACAGGGTGTTGTGAATTCGAAGTGTCATGGGGGCCGGCACGGCGCCTGACGAGTGCCGCAGAGGGGCATCGCGACGCATGCGTACCCTACAATCGAATCAGTATAGCGGCCCGTCCCGGACCCACCGCAGCCTCCTCCCGGCCGCGATTCGCACGGCGCCCGCCAGCCCAAGTCGTCGATGTCCTTGCGAACCTTCGTTGCCCTTCCCGTCCTGTTGCTCGTGCTCTGGTTCGCCGCCGCGATGCCGGCGCGTGCGGCCCTTGCCGAAGACCTGAAGGAAGTGACCCGGCTGCACCACGCCGGCCAGTCGAGCGCCGCGCTCGAGCGGGCCGACAAGTTCCTGGCCTCGCAACCGAAGGAAGCGCAGATGCGTTTTCTCAAGGCAGTGGTGCTGGCCGACATCGGCCGCGGCGCGGAAGCGGCGACGATCCTGAACGCGCTGACGCAGGACTACCCGGAACTCGCCGAGCCCTACAACAACCTGGCCGCGCTCGACGCCGCCGCCGGCGACTACGGCAAGGCACGCGCAGAGCTCGAGGAATCGCTGCGCCTCAACCCGGGGTATGCGACGGCGCACGAGAATCTGGGCGATGTCTATGCGATGCTCGCCAGCCAGTCGTACGCGAAGGCGTTGCAGCTCGAGCCGGGCAACGTGACGGCCCCGAAGAAGCTCGCACTCGTCCGCCAGCTGACGACCGCTG
>CAZZVH010000193.1:2364-5080 GCA_964657365.1 uncultured Burkholderiaceae bacterium | reverse complement strand
CTGCCGCGCCGAAGACAGTCGCGGCGGCGAGCGCCGCGGCGAGCAAGCCACGCTAGATTCCACAGAGGAGACAACCATGCAACAACACGTTCGCCGCGCCGCATTTTCCGTGCTGGCCGCACTGTCGATGGCCTGCGCCGGGCCGGCCCTGGCGCAGAAGGTCAAGCTCGCCACGTCGGCCGGCGACATCGTCGTCGAGCTCGATGCCGCGAAGGCGCCGAAGACGGTCGCCAACTTCCTGCAGTACGTGAAGTCGGGCCAGTACGACGGCACGATCTTTCACCGCGTGATCCCCGGCTTCATGATCCAGGGCGGCGGCATGACCACCGACATGACCGAGAAGCCGACCCGGCCGCCGATCGGCCTCGAAAGCAAGAACGGCCTCAACAACGACCGCGGCACGCTCGCCATGGCGCGCACCAGCGATCCGAACTCGGCCTCGGCGCAGTTCTTCATCAACGTCAAGGACAATGCCTTCCTGAACCAGGCACAGTCCCGCGACGGCAACGGCTACACCGTCTTCGGCAAGGTCATCCAGGGGATGGGCGTGGTCGACAAGATCGTCGTCACCCCGACCGGGCCCGGCGACGTGCCGACGACGCCGGTCCTCATCAAAAAAGCAACCGTGGAGAAATGACGTGACGAAACTAGTCGACCTGGACACCAGCAAGGGCACCATCCAACTCGAGCTCGACGACGAGAAGGCGCCGCTGACGGTCAAGAACTTCATCACCAACGTCGAGAACGGCCACTTCGACGGCACCGTGTTCCACCGCGTCATCAAGGGCTTCATGGTCCAGGGCGGAGGGTTCGAGCCGGGCATGAAGCAGAAGCCGACCGGCAACGCGATCCAGAACGAAGCCTCGAACGGCTTGAAGAACGCCCGCTACACCGTGGCCATGGCGCGGACCTCCGATCCGCACTCCGCGACCGCGCAGTTCTTCATCAACGGCGCCGACAACGAGTTCCTCGACTTCAAGTCGGAGAGCGCGCAGGGCTGGGGCTACGCCGTCTTCGGCAAGGTGGTCAAGGGCAGCGAGATCGTCGACGAGATCGAGAAGGTGCGCACGGGCAACCGTGGCGGTCACTCCGACGTTCCCCTCGAAGACGTGTCCATCATCCGCGCCACGGTCGTCTCGTAGCGCGTCCCGGCGTGGCGGCGAGCGCCTCCGCAACGGCGCTGCCGCTGCCACTGCCCGACCCCCTGGCGACGTTCGTCACGCCTGCCGGGTGGCGATCGATCGACGTCATCAGCGACCTGCATCTCTCGATCGACACGCCACGCGGCTTCGAGGCCTGGGCCTCGCATCTGCGCCACACCGACGCCGACGCGGTCTTCATCCTGGGCGACCTGTTCGAGCTCTGGGTCGGCGACGACATGGCGGAGCGTGGCTTCGAGGCGCGCTGCGCAGCCGTCATGCGCGACGCTGCGCAGCATCGGCACATCGCCTTCATGGCCGGCAACCGCGACTTCCTCGTCGGCGAGTCGATGCTCGCCGCCAGCGGGGTCGCGCGCCTCCAGGACCCGACCCTGGTGGTCGCCTTCGGAACGAGGACCCTGTTCTCGCACGGCGATGCGCTCTGCCTCGACGACATCGCCTATCAGCGTTACCGGAACGTGGTGCGGCGCGCATGGGCACAGCGGGCATTCCTCGGCCTCCCCTTGTCCTGGCGTTCCGCCATCGGCCGCCTCGCGCGCCGGCGCAGCGAGGCGAGCCGGCCGCCCAGCCTTCGCGCCTATGCCGATGTGGACACGGCGGCCGCCGTTGCCTGGCTCGACGCCGCTGTCGCGCCGACGCTCGTGCACGGGCACACGCACGCACCGCGCGACCATGCCCTCGGCGTCGGAATGTCACGCGTCGTGCTGAGCGACTGGGACCTCGACCACGCCGTTCCGCCCCGCGCCGAGGTGCTGCGCTGGAGCGCCCTCGGCTTCGAGCGCATCGCGCCCGCGACGGGGCGGTCGGGCAGCGCCGTCGCATGAGCGGCTGGTGGCAGCGCTGGCGCGAGCGCCGCGTGCTCGAGAACCGGGCCATTCCCGATGCGCTCTGGCGCCTCACCCTGGTCCGCTTCCCGTTCCTCGCCGCCCGTGACGATGCCGATCTGGCCGACCTTCGATCGATGGCGACGCTGTTTCTCGCCGCCAAGGAGTTCACGGGCGCGCGAGGCCTCGCGGTCGACGACGAGATGGCGGTCGCGATCGCGGCACAGGCCTGCCTGCCGGCACTCAAGCTCGGCCTCCGCTGGTTCGATGGCTTCGTCGGCGTCGTCGTGCACGCCGATGCCGTGGTGGCCCGCCGCGAGGTCGAGGACGACGACGGCATCGTGCACAGCTACGACGAGGAGTTGTCGGGCGAGACCATGGAGGGCGGCCCGGTCATGCTGGCCTGGAGGGACGTGGACGAGGCCGGCGAATCGGCCGCCATCGGCTACAACGTGGTCGTCCACGAGTTCGCGCACGTCATCGACATGCGCGGCGGCGTGACGGCGGGGATCGAATCGGCCGATCCGGGCACCACTCGTGGTCGCTGGCTCGTCGAACTCGACGCGGAGTACCAGGACTTCGCCGACGCGCTCGACCGGGACGAAGGCACCTTCCTCGATCCCTATGGAGGGCAATCGCTGGAGGAGTTCTTCGCCGTGTCGGCGGAGGCGTTCTTCGTCGCTCCCGCGGATCTCGCCACCGAGATGCCGGCGGTGTACCGGCTGCGCGGCG
>CAZZVH010000193.1:0-2354 GCA_964657365.1 uncultured Burkholderiaceae bacterium | reverse complement strand
GCGACTTCTTCAGGCAGGACCCCGCCCGCGGGCGGCCAGCGCCCGCGGTCTAGATCGTCAGGCCGTCGCCGGCTCGGCCTTCGGCTTGTCGCTCTTCTTGAGCGGCTGGATGTCGAGCACCGGCTTGCCCTCCTCGTCGACGTCGACCGTCAGGCGGCCACCGTCCACGAGGCGCCCGAACAGCAGCTCGTCGGCCAGGGCGCGACGGATGGTGTCCTGGATGAGACGCTGCATCGGGCGGGCGCCCATGAGCGGATCGAAGCCCTTCTTGGCGAGCTGCTTGCGCAGCGCGTCGGTGAACGTGACCTCGACCTTCTTCTCGGCCAGCTGGCCTTCCAGCTGGAGCAGGAACTTGTCGACCACGCGCAGGATGATCTCCTCGTCGAGCGGCTTGAAGCTGACCGTCGCGTCGAGGCGATTGCGGAACTCCGGCGTGAACAGGCGCTTGATGTCGGCCAGTTCGTCGCCCGACTCGCGGGTGTTCGTGAAGCCGATCGTCGACTTGTTCATCGTCTCGGCGCCGGCATTCGTCGTCATCACGATGATGACGCTGCGGAAGTCGGCCTTGCGCCCGTTGTTGTCGGTCAGCGTGCCGTGGTCCATGACCTGCAGCAGCACGTTGAAGACATCCGGATGCGCCTTCTCGATCTCGTCGAGCAGCAGCACGGCGTGCGGCTTCTTCGAGATCGCCTCGGTCAGCAGGCCGCCCTGGTCGAAGCCAACGTAGCCGGGCGGCGCGCCGATCAGGCGGCTGACCGCATGGCGCTCCATGTATTCGCTCATGTCGAAGCGGATCAGCTCGATGCCGAGGATGAACGCGAGCTGCTTGGCGACTTCGGTCTTGCCGACCCCGGTGGGGCCGCTGAACAGGAACGAGCCGATCGGCTTGTCGGGACGGCCGAGGCCGGACCGCGCCATCTTGATCGCCGCGGCGAGCGCGTCGATGGCCGGCTCCTGGCCGAACACCACGCTCTTCAGGTCGCGGTCGAGCGTCTTCAACTTGCCACGGTCGTCGCTCGAGACGCTGGCGGGCGGGATCCGGGCGATCTTCGCCACGATCTCTTCCACCTCGTTGCGGGTGATCGTCTTCTTCTGCTTGTTCTTCGGCAGGATGCGCTGGGCGGCGCCAGCCTCGTCGATCACGTCGATCGCCTTGTCGGGCAGGTGACGGTCGTTGATGTACTTGGCCGACAGCTCCGCCGCGGCCTGCAGTGCAGCCAGGGCGTACTTGACGCTGTGGTGCTCCTCGAAGCGCGACTTCAGGCCCTTCAGGATCTCGACCGTCTCCTCGACCGAAGGCTCGACCACGTCGACCTTCTGGAAGCGCCGGGACAGGGCCGCGTCTTTCTCGAAGATGCCCCGGTATTCGGTGAACGTGGTGGCGCCGATGCACTTCATCGCGCCCGAGCTGAGGGCGGGCTTCAGCAGGTTGCTCGCGTCGAGCGTGCCGCCCGACGCGGCGCCTGCGCCGATCAGGGTGTGGATCTCGTCGATGAACAGGATCGCGTTCGGCTGGTCCTTGAGGTGCTTGAGCACGCCCTTCAGGCGCTGCTCGAAATCGCCCCGGTACTTGGTGCCGGCCAGCAGCGCGCCCATGTCGAGCGAGTAGACGACCGAATCAGCCAGGATCTCCGGCACTTCGTTCTGCGTGATGCGCCAGGCGAGGCCCTCGGCGATGGCGGTCTTGCCGACGCCGGCCTCGCCGACCAGCAACGGATTGTTCTTGCGCCGGCGGCAGAGGATCTGCACGACACGCTCCACCTCGTGCTCGCGGCCGATCAGCGGATCGATCTTGCCGTCGCGGGCGAGCTGGTTGAGGTTCTGGGTGAACTGGTCGAGCGGCGAGCCCTTGCCGTCGCCCTCTTCCTTCTCGCCCTCGGAACCCGAGCTCGGGTTCTCGCCCGGCTTCGCGGGCTCGGGCGGATCGGTCTTCTTGATGCCGTGGGCGATGAAATTGACGACATCGAGACGGGTCACGCCCTGCTGGTGCAGGTAGTAGACGGCGTGCGAATCCTTCTCGCCGAAGATCGCGACCAGCACGTTGGCGCCGGTCACTTCCTTCTTGCCGCTGCCCGTCGACTGGACGTGCATGATGGCCCGCTGGATGACGCGCTGGAAGCCGAGCGTCGGCTGCGTGTCGACCTCGTCGGCGCCGCCGACGGTGGGCGTGTTTTCCTTGATGAAGCCGACGAGGCTCTTCCTCAGGTCGTCGAGATTCGCCGAGCAGGCCCGGAGCACCTCGGCGGCCGACGGGTTGTCGAGCAACGCCATGAGCAGATGCTCGACGGTGATGAATTCATGACGCTGCTGGCGCGCTTCGACGAACGCCATGTGCAGACTGACTTCCAACTCTT
>CAZZVH010000192.1:0-7181 GCA_964657365.1 uncultured Burkholderiaceae bacterium | reverse complement strand
AGAAGTTCGGCATCCGCCTGACCGACATCGTCACCCCGAGCGAGCGCATGCGCCGTCTTTCCCGAGCTTGACCATGCCCAACGGCCTCTCGTCGCTGCTCTGGTTCATCGCGATCCTCGCGCTGATCCCGGCCACGCTCTGGTTCCTCAAGCGCACGCCGCTCGGCGGCGCGGGCGGCGCCGGGCTGATGAAGAGCGTCGCCTCGCTGCCGCTCTCGGCCTCGCAGCGGGTCGTCACGATCGAGGTCGGCAGCGGCGACGAGCGCCGCTGGCTGGTGCTCGGCGTGACGCCGTCGTCGATCACGACGCTGCACACCATGGCCGCGCAATCGGTGACGCCGGCGCAGGGCGCAGCCGCCTCGCCGGTGCATCCGGCCTTCGCCCAGATCCTCGGCCGCTTCCGGCGCAACGATGCGGGAGACGGCGATGCCCGCTGAACGCATCGCCCTGGCCGCGCACCAGCGCGACAACGCCAGCCCGCAACGCCGCGCCTGGGACAAGCTCAGCCGCGCCGCCTGGGTCGGCTTCGTCTTCGTCGCCGCCTTCACGCTGTTCTTCTTCGCCCTGCCGGCCAGCGCGCAATCGGCCGGCGGCGCGACGCTGCCGCTGCTGATCGGCCAGAGCGCCGGCAGCACCAGCTATTCGGTGCCGGTGCAGACGCTGCTGTTCTTCACCGCGCTGAGCTTCCTGCCCGCCGTGCTGCTGCTGATGACGAGTTTCACGCGCATCGTCATCGTCCTCAGCCTGCTGCGCCAGGCGCTCGGCACGCAGGCGGCGCCGCCGAACCAGGTGGTGATCGGCCTCAGCCTGTTCCTGACCTTCTTCGTCATGGGCCCGACCATCGACAAGGTCTACGCCGACGCCTACGCGCCCTACGCCGACAACAAGATCGCCTTCGAGGAAGCGCTCAAGCGCGGCGAGAGCCCCGTGCGCGACTTCATGATGAAGCAGACCCGCCAGGCCGACGTGATGCTGTTCGCCAAGCTGGCCAGGATCGACCCGTCGGTGAAGACCGCCGACGTGCCGTTCAAGGTGCTGCTGCCGGCCTTCGTCACGAGCGAGCTGAAGAGCGCGTTCCAGATCGGCTTCCTGGTCTTCCTGCCCTTCCTCATCATCGACATCATCGTCGCCAGCGTCCTCATGTCGCTCGGCATGATGATGCTGTCGCCGGTGCTGATCGCCCTCCCGTTCAAGCTGATGCTGTTCGTGCTCGCCGACGGCTGGAACCTCCTGCTCGGCTCCCTCGCCGCCAGCTTCGTCACCTGATCGACACCGACAACCCGGACCCCTCATGGATTCCCAGCAAGTCTTCACCTACAGCCAGGAAAGCCTCTACGTGCTGCTGCGCGTCTCGGCGCCGATCCTGCTCACCATCCTGGCGGTCGGCCTGCTCGTCAGCATCTTCCAGGCGGCGACGCAGATCCACGAAGCGACGCTGTCGTTCGTGCCCAAGGTCGTCGCCGCCGTCGCCGTCCTCGCGATCGCCGGCCCGTGGATGCTGACCTCGCTGGTCGAATTCGTGCAACGCACGCTGCAAGCCATCCCGACGGTCGTCGGCTGACCCCGCCGCCCCGCCGAGCACGGCAGTCGCGATGCTGACCTTCACCGAGGCGCAGGTCCTCGCCTGGGTCACGCCGATCCTCTGGCCGTTCCTGCGCGTGCTGGCGCTGTTCACGTCGCTGCCGGTGATCGCCCAGCGCAGCGTGCCGGCGCGCATCCGCGTCGCCCTCGCCTTCCTCGTCGCCTTCTGCGCGCAGGCGACGATCCCCGCCATGCAGCCGATCGAGCTGGCCTCGGCCGCCGGCTTCATGGCGGTCGTGCAGCAGGTGCTGATCGGCGTCTCGCTCGGCTTCGCGGTGCGCATCGTCTTCACCGGCGTCGAGCTCGCGGGCGAGGTGATCGGCCTGCAGATGGGCCTGAACTTCGCCGCCTTCTTCAACCCGATGACGGCCGGCGACGAAACCTCCGTCAGCCGGTTCTTCAGCATCGCCGTCTCGTGGCTCTTCATCGTCATGGGCGGCCACCTCATGCTGATCGCGATCGTCGTGCAGAGCTTCGCGGTGTTCCCGGTCTCGAGCGAGCCGTTCGCCTTCCTGCGCGCCGTCGAGCCGCAGCGCTGGGGCGCCGAGATCTTCAGCCTCGGCCTCTGGATCGCGCTGCCGCTGGTCGGCATGCTGCTGTTCACCAACCTCGTGCTCGGCGTCATCTCCCGCGTCGCCCAGCAGATGAACATCTTCGCGATCGGCTTCCCGATCACCCTCGGCGTCGGCCTGCTCGGCGTCATGCTGACCCTGCCGATGATGCAGGCGCCCTTCACGATGGCGCTCGAGCAGATGCTCTCGCATTTCCAGTAGCGCTCCGGAACGCGCCCGTCCGGGGGCCCGCCAGGGCGTCGGCGGCCGCGGCGGCCCGGCCCGGCCGCCGCGCTGTTGCGCGGATGGTGCATCGGCGCACCATTCCGGGTTTTACCGCAGGCAGTTCCGAAGGCTGGAACCTATAGTGCGCCGGTGAAAGCGAACGACCGTTCGTTTTTGGCCGCACCACCGAGGTTTCCATGAGAGTCATCCGTTCCCTGAGCCCCTGGCTCTTTTCAGCGCTCCTGCTCGCTGCCTGCGGCGGCGGTGGCGATCCCGATGTGGCCGGCAGCGGCTCGCCCTCCGGCGCCCCGACCTCGAAGGGCGCCTTCACGGCGGTCGTCGTCTTCGGCGACAGCCTGAGCGACATCGGCTCCTACGCCCCCGCCACGTCGCTGACGGGCAACGGCGCGCCGCCCTATTTCGGCGGCAAGTTCACCACCAACGAGACCAGCACCGGCGCGCCCGACGCCAACCCGCTCGGCAAGATCTGGGTCGAGCTGCTCGCCAGCTCGCTCGGCATCGTCGTCACGCCGGCCCAGGTCGGTTTCGGCGCCACGTCGGCGCTCTGCCCGGCCGCCGCGGTTCCCGCGCTCGCCAACAGCTGCACCGACTACGCCCAGGGCGGCTCGCGCGTCACCGACCCGAACGGCATCGGCCACGCGAGCGGCGCGCTGACGGTGCCCGTCGTGACCCAGATCGCCAACCACCTGACGCGCTTCGGCACCTTCAAGGCGAGCGACCTGATCTTCGTCTACGCCGGCAGCAACGACGTCTTCACCCAGTTCGGCGCGTTCGCCGCCACTGCCGCGGCGGTGCAGGCGCAGGCCGCCGCCGGGACGATCACATCCGACCAGGCCAACCAGGCGCTGTTCGTCGCGCAGCAGACGGCCGAGGCGGCCATGAAGCAGGCGGCGCAGGAGCTGGTCGCCGACGTCAAGACGCAGATCCTGGCCAAGGGCGGCAGCTACGTCGCCGTGATGACGCTGAGCGACATCGTCGACACGCCGTTCGGCCAGTCCCTGCCGGTCGCGGCGCAGCCGGTGCTGACGGCCCTGTCGCAGACCTTCAACCTCTGGCTGCGCGACGGCCTGACCGGGCAGCCGGTGCAGCTGATCGACACCTTCTCCATCTTCAAGACCGCCTACCAGAGCCCGGCGACCTACGGCTTCGTCAACAACACGACGCCGGCCTGCGACGCGACCAAGATCTCGGCGATCACCCACGGCGCCGTCACCGACGGCTCGTCGCTGTTCTGCAACGGCACGCCCGGCGCCCCGTACAACGGGCTCGCGACCGGCGCCGACGTGAACACCTGGCAGTTCGCCGACAGCGTCCACCCGACCACGGGTGGCCACAAGGTCATCGATGCCGCCTTCACGGCGGCGCTGCAATCGTTCGGCTGGATCTGAGCCGAGCAACGAGACGAATCCCATGAACACCATTTCCACGCTTGCCGTCGCGTCCGCGCTGACCCTCGCCGCAGTCGCGGTCCAGGCCCAGTCGGCCTACCCCCAGAACATCGTCAAGCTCGGGATCACCGACTACGACTCCAACGCGAAGACCAACGGCATCACCGGCATCGGCGTGCCGCCCGGGGCCGACACCGAGGTGCACAGCGCCTACACGGCGATCCTGGTCTACGAGCGCATGGTGACGCCGAACATCGGCCTCGAGCTGGTGCTCGGCTATCCGCCGAAGATCAAGGCCAAGGCCACCGGCAGCGTCGCGTTCCTGGGCGACGACATCCTCTCGGCCCGCAACGTCGCGCCGACCGGCTTCGTCACGTACCACTTCTTCGACCCGAGCGCGCAATGGCGTCCCTACCTCGGGGCCGGCATCAACTACACCAAGTTCACCGACGTGCACTCGAGCCTCGCGCCGAAGGTCGAGATGAGCAGCTCGACCGGCTACGCCGTCGAGGCCGGCATGAGCTACGCGATCACGAAAGACATCGGCCTGTTCGCGAGCATCGCCAAGCTGCGCGTGAAGAGCAAGGTCGTCGCCACCGGCACGACCGTGCTGCAGACGACGGTCGACTTCCGGCCGCTGGTGTACTCCGCCGGGGTCTCCTACCAGTTCTGAGTCACTTGCCGATCGTCACCCAGCCGACTTCCAACCAGTTGTCGGCACGGTGCACGACCGTGACGTTGGAGCGCGCCGCCCAGGGGATCACCTGACGGTGCAGGGGCAGCGTGGTGAACTGCTCCTTGTACATGCGCAGCGCCGACTTGATCATGCCCTCCCGCTTCGCCGGATCGGGCTCGACGCTGGTCTGCGCCGCGAGCGCGTCGAACGCGTCGTTGCGGGCGTGGCCGTAGTTGTAGAAGCCGACGCCCTTCTCACCGAGGTTGTTGCGCAACACCGGCGTGATGACCGTCTCGGCGTCGGTCACCGAGCCGCCCCAGCCGAGCATGTACATGCTGAAGTCGTACTTCTCGAGCCGTGGCAGGTAGGTGGTGCGCGGCTCGGTCGAGACCTTGACCTTGACCTTGATCTGCGCCCACATGCCGGCCAGCGCGATGCAGATCGGCTCGTCGTTGATGTAGCGGTTGTTGGGGCAGTTGAGCTGGACCTCGAACCCGTCGGGGTAGCCGGCGTCGGCGAGGCCCTTGCGCGCGGCGGCGATGTCGAAGGGGTAGCGCTTCTCGAGCTCCGGATCGTTGTAGGTGCCGAGCGGTGACGGCGTCATCGCGCCGGTCGGGTAGCTCTGGCCGTTCATGAGCTTGGCCTTCATCGTCTCGATGTCGATGGCCTGGTAGAGCGCCTTCCTGACCCGGATGTCCTTGAACGGGTTCCTGCCCTTCACGCTCGAATAGAGCAGCTCGTCCCTGCCCTGGTCCATGCCGATGAAGACGATCCGGTTCTCGGGCCCGTCGATCACCTTCACGCCCGGCGTGTTGCGCAGGCGGGCGAGATCGCGCGGCGCCGGATCGAGCACGAAATCGACTTCGCCGGAGATCAGCGCGGCGTTGCGTGTCGCGTCGTTGGCGATCGGCGTGAAGACGATTTCCTGGACGTTGCCCTCGATGGTTCCCCAGTAGTTTGGGTTGCGCTTGTAGACCGTCTTGATGCCCGGCGCCCGGCTCACCAGCATGTACGGGCCGGTGCCGTTGGCGTGCAGCGACGTGAAGCTCTCTTCCTTCGCCTTGAAGTCGAGCGGCTTCACGGCATTGTTCTTCTCGCACCAGCTCTTGCTCATGATCCAGAGCGAATCGAGGTGCTGCAGGAAGATGGGGTCGACCGCCGACTGCGTCAGCTCGACGGTGAGGTTGTCGATCTTCTTCGGTGCGCCGACCGAGAGCGCGTAGTTGTTGATCTGCGAGGTCGGCTGCTGGCCGCGCAGGATCGAGAAGACGACGTCGTCGGCCGTCAGCGGCGAGCCGTCGTGGAACTTCACGTTCGGCCGCAGCTTGATCCGCCAGACCATGGGCGAGACCTGCTTCCAGTCCTCGGCCAGGCCGTGCGTGATGTTGAGCTGCCTGTCCCGCCTGGTCAGCGTCTCGTAGACCTGGCCGTTCATCATGTTGGTCATCGACTCGTTCTGCGAGTGAGGATCCATCGTCTGCGGGTCGCCCTGGCTGGCCCAGCGCAGGGTCTGGGCGTGCGCGCCCACGGCGAGCAGCGCTCCGGCGAGCGCGATCGAGATCAGGCGTGCCATGCCGGGCCTAGCGGAATTCGTCGAGCTGGACGGTCTTCACTTCGCCGGGCAGCGACGAGAGATACATGGCGATCGCCTTGATCTCGGGGTGCGTGAACGGCCGGGCCATGCCCATCATGATCGCGTTGTTGCGGCCGACCAGGGGGTTGTGATCGGTCTGGTAGGCCTTCAGCGCAGCGTAGAGGTAGTCGCCATGCTGGCCGGCGAGCTTCGGATAGCCGGGATCGATGGGCGTGCTGAAGTTCTTGCCGTGGCACGACGCGCAGTTGGCCTGGGCCAGTAGCTTGGCGACGTCGGCCGGGGGCGCGGCCGGCTCGGCCGGAGCGGCCGGGCCCTTGCCGAGCTGCTCGTAGTAGGCGGCGACGTCGGCCATGTCCTGGTCGGAGAGGCCGCTGGCGACGACGTCCATCGTCGGGTGGCGGCGATCGTGCTTCCTGTATTCGGTGAGCGCGGAGACGATGTACTTCGCGTTCTGCCCCGCGATCTTCGGCACCTTGTAGATCTCGGGAAAGCTCGCCTGGTAGCCCGGGATGTTGTGGCAGCCGATGCACATCGTCGCCTTCTTCTCGCCGGCCTTCGCGTCCTGCGCGTGGGCAGCGGCGCCGGTGAAGAGAAGGGCCGCCACGAAGGCAGCAGAGAGCGTGGCGAGGGAGAATCTCTTCATCATGGCCGAGTGCGTCGAGCCCGGTGGGCGCAAACCGCGAATTATAGGGGTGGCCCTTATACTGAAACGCCCCTCCCCCGACACCCCGCGATGAAGTTTCAAGGCTCGGACAACTACGTCGCCACGCCCGACCTGATGCTGGCGGTCAACGCCGCCGCCACGCTGCGCCGGCCGCTCCTGGTCAAGGGCGAGCCCGGCACCGGCAAGACGATGCTCGCCGAGGAGGTCGCCGCCTCGCTCGGCATGCCGCTGCTGCAGTGGCACATCAAGTCGACGACGAAGGCCCAGCAGGGCCTCTACGAGTACGACGCGGTGAGCCGCCTGCGCGACAGCCAGCTCGCGGGCGTCTCGGGGAGCGACGCAGGCGAGCGCGTCAAGGACGTCGGCAACTACATCGTCAAGGGCGTCCTCTGGCAGGCCTTCACGGCGCCCGGCCCGGTCGTGCTGCTGATCGACGAGATCGACAAGGCCGACATCGAGTTCCCGAACGACCTGCTGCGCGA
>CAZZVH010000191.1:0-7237 GCA_964657365.1 uncultured Burkholderiaceae bacterium | reverse complement strand
ATGGCGGTCTCGTCGACCTCCGGGGAAACCACGCCGAACGGCAGGCGCAGCCGTTGCAGCAGCTCGCGCCGGTAGGGCGACGTCGAGGCCAGGATCAGGCGTGGGCGCGGCTGCGCGGCGGCGGTCATGGACGATTCTCCCATCGCCGAACCCGACCGCCGGCGTTGCGTACACTGATCCGATGACTGCGCGAGCTCTCGATCCGAAGCGGCTGGATGTCGCGAAGCTGGCCGCGGAAACGGGCGCCTTGAGCGGGCAATGGCCGCTGTCGGGCTTTCGCCGCTTGCTCGAGGCCCAGCCTGCCGACGCCCCTGCGGCGCAGGCGCCGGTCGAGTGGAACGCCCGCGCCTCGCTCGATCCGCTGGAGGGGGCGGGGCGCCAGCCGGCCCTGCAGGTCGCCGCCGACGCGTACGTCACGCTCGAGTGCCAGCGCTGCCTGCAGAACATGGCCTGGCCGCTCCATGCCGAGCGCCGGATCTTCTTCGTCGAGGGCGAAGACGCGGCGGCTGCGCTCGATGCGGAAGTCGAGGACGACGTGCTCGCCTACGCGCCCGCGATCGATCTGCACGCGCTGATCGAGGACGAGCTGCTGCTGGCGCTGCCGATCGTGCCCCGGCACGACGTCTGTCCGGAGCCCCTGGTCGCGCCGGCGGAGACGGATACCGAGGCATCGGAGAGAGAAAATCCGTTCGCGATCCTGTCGGCGCTGAAGACCGGCGGCCTGCCCAGCTGACCGCCGAAACGCATCCGGACTGCTACAATTCCGGGCTTTTCGCGATCGACAGGGTGCCCGTTCCCGTCGTCTGCGCCGCCCGCACCGCTTTTTTCAATGCGGGGCTCCTGGAGAAATCGACATGGCCGTTCAACAAAACAAGAAGTCGCCCTCGAAGCGCGGCATGCACCGTGCGCACTACTCGCTCGACAAGCCCAGCACGGCGATCGAGCCGACCACCGGTGAAACCCACCTGCGCCATCACATCAGCGCCACCGGTTTCTACCGTGGGCGCAAGGTGCTGAAGACCAAAGCGGACGCCTGATCCGCCTTGCCAGCGTGACGCCGGCTGCCCGCAAGGTTTTGCCGATCACGTCCCTGTCCATGGCGGCCGTTTCCGCCCCTCCGTTCCGCCCGATCCGCATCGCCGTCGACTGCATGGGCGGCGATCACGGGCCGTCCGTCACGCTGCCGGCGTGTCGGGCATTTCTCGCTGCGCATCCCGAGGCCGAGCTTCTGCTGGTCGGCCGTGCCGAGGCGATCGCCGCCGCCGAGGGCTGGGAGCGCTGCACGCGCATCGTCGCCAGCGAAGTGGTCGAGATGACCGATTCGGTGGAAGTGGCGCTGCGCCGCAAGAAGGACTCCTCGCTCCGCGTGGCGGTGAGCCAGGTCAAGCCGCTCGACGATCGCCCTTCGCTGGCGCAGGCGTGCGTGAGCGCCGGCAACACCGGCGCATTGATGGCCGTCTCGCGCTACGTGCTGAAGACGGTCGAGGGCATCGACCGCCCCGCCATCGCCACCGTCATGCCCAACGAGCGTGACGGCTTCACCACGGTGCTCGATCTCGGCGCGAACGTCGACTGCACGGCCGAGCACCTGCTGCAGTTCGCCGTGATGGGCAGCGCGCTGGTCGCCACCGTCGAAGGCAAGGACGAGCCGTCGGTCGGGCTGCTCAACATCGGCGAGGAAGCCATCAAGGGCAGCGAGACCATCAAGCAGGCCGGCGAGCTGTTGCGCGCCGCCGCCGCCGCGGGCCTCGTCAACTTCCACGGCAACGTCGAAGGCAACGACATCTTCAAGGGCACCTGCGACATCGTCGTCTGCGACGGCTTCGTCGGCAACGTCGCGCTGAAGACGGCCGAGGGCCTGGCGTCGATGCTCTCGAGCTTCATCCGCGAGGAGTTCAGGCGCAACGTCTTCACGAAGCTCGCCGCGCTGGCGGCGATGCCGGTGCTCAACCGCCTGAAGCGCCGCGTCGACCATCGCCGCTACAACGGCGCCGCGCTGCTCGGCCTGCGCGGGCTGGTCTTCAAGAGCCACGGTTCGGCCGATGCGTTCGCCTTCGAGCAGGCGCTCAACCGCGCCTACGACGCCGCGCGCAACGGCCTGCTCGACCGGGTCCAGCACCGCATCAGCGCGACGCTGGCGGCGCTGCCGGCTGCTGGCGGCCAGGCGCCCGCGCCGAGCCGCCCGGTTCCGCTCGCAGCGGTGCAGTCGGCATGAGCGCATCGCCTCCGCTGCCGCGCTTTTCCCGCATCACCGGGACCGGCAGCTTCCTGCCGCCCGATCGCGTCAGCAACGCACAGCTCGCCGCGCGGCTCGGCGCCGACGGCATCGAGACCTCCGACGACTGGATCGTCGAGCGCACCGGCATCCGCTTCCGCCATTTCGCGGCGCCGACGGTGACGAGCAGCGATCTCGGCGCCGAAGCCGCCAGGCGCGCGCTCGCCGCCGCCGACTGCGATCCGCAGTCGATCGATCTCATCATCGTCGCGACCTCGACGCCCGACATGGTCTTTCCGTCCGCGGCCTGCATGGTGCAGGAGAAGCTCGGCGTGCACGGCTGCGCCGCGTTCGACGTGCAGGCGGTCTGCTCCGGCTTCGTCTACGCGCTCTCGATCGCCGACGCGATGATCAAGGCCGGCACGGCGCGCAAGGCGCTCGTCATCGGCTCCGAAGTGTTCTCGCGCATCCTCGACTTCAAGGACCGCACGACCTGCGTCCTGTTCGGCGACGGCGCCGGCGCGGTCGTGCTCGAGGCGAGCGACACCCCGGGCCTGCTCGCCAGCGAGCTGCACGCCGACGGCCGCCATGTCGCCATCCTGTGCGTGCCCGGCACCGTCGCGGGTGGCCATGTGCTGGGCGATCCGCTCCTGAAGATGGACGGCCCGGCGGTCTTCAAGCTGGCCGTGTCGGTGCTGGAAAGCGTCGCGCGCTCGGTGCTCGCGAAGGCCGAGCGGACCGAAGCCGACATCGACTGGCTGATCCCGCACCAGGCCAACATCCGCATCATGCAGAGCACGGCGAAGAAGCTGAAGCTCGCGCCGGAGAAGCTGATCGCCACCGTCGACCGCCACGGCAACACGTCGGCCGCCTCGATTCCGCTGGCGCTCGACGACGCGGTGCGTGCCGGCCAGGTCAAGCGCGGCGACACGGTGATGCTCGAGGGCGTGGGCGGTGGCTTCACGTGGGGCGCCGTGCTGCTCGACTACTGAGCCGCCCGTCCAGATGCATTCGTTCGCCTTCGTGTTCCCGGGCCAGGGCTCGCAAGCCGTCGGCATGCTCGACGCGTGGGGCGACAACGCCGCCGTCCGGCAGACGCTCGACGACGCATCGGCGGCGCTCGGCGAAGACATCGCCGCGTTGATCCACGCCGGCCCGAAAGAGCAGCTCGATCTCACGACCAACACGCAGCCCGTGATGCTGACGGCGGGCGTCGCCTGCTATCGCGCGTGGCTGGCAGAGACGCATGCGGCGCCGGCTGTGGTCGCCGGGCATTCGCTCGGCGAGTACGCCGCGCTGGTCGTCGCGGGCGTGCTGACCCTGGCCGATGCCTTGCCGCTCGTCCGCTTCCGCGCCCAGGCGATGCAGGACGCGGTGCCGGTCGGCACCGGGGCGATGGCGGCGATCCTCGGCCTCGACGCGGCTGCCGTGGAAGCCGGCTGCTCCGCTGCCGCCGCGGCCACCGGCGAAGTCGTCGCCGCGGCCAACTACAACGATCCGAAGCAGACCGTGATCTCCGGCAGCAAGGCGGGCGTCGACAAGGCCTGCGAGCTGCTGAAGGCGGCCGGTGCGAAGCGGGCGCTGCTGCTGCCGGTGTCAGCGCCGTTCCATTCGCCGCTGATGAAACCGGCGGCCGACCGCCTGCGCGAGCGGCTCGTCGGCGTGCCGATGGATTCGCCGTTCATCCCGGTCATCGACAACGTCGACGTCAGGAGCGAGAGCGAGCCGACGGCGATCCGCGACGCGCTCTATCGGCAGGCCTACGGGCCGGTGCGCTGGGCCGAGACGATCCGCGCGATCCGGGGCCGCGGCATCGCCCACGTCATCGAGTGCGGGCCCGGCAAGGTGCTGGCCGGCATGGTCAAGCGGATCGATCCGGACGCGATGTCGGCCGCCGTCTTCGATCCGGCCTCGTTGCGCGACGCCGTCGCCCTGCTGCAATGAGCGTCGCGGCTTCCGTCTCCGGCCCGCAGGTCGCGCTGGTCACCGGCGCATCGCGCGGGATCGGCCGGGCGATCGCCGTCGAGCTCGGCGGCAAGGGCTTTCGCGTCGTCGGCACGGCAACGACCGAGGCCGGCGCCGCCGCCATCGGCGCCGCGCTGGCGGCCTTCCCCGGCAGCCGCGGCATCGTCCTCGACGTCACCGACGGCGATGCCGTCAATGCCGCGATCGATGCCATCGTCAAGGAGGAAGGCGGCCTGCACGTGCTCGTCAACAACGCCGGCATCACCCGCGACATGCTGTCGATGCGCATGAAGGACGACGACTGGCATGTCGTCCTCGCCACCAACCTCACGGCCGTGTTCCGGACCAGCCGTGCCGCGATCCGGCCGATGATGAAGCAGCGCTACGGCCGCATCGTCAACATCACCTCGGTGGTCGGCGCGAGCGGCAACCCCGGCCAGGCCAACTACGCGGCCGCCAAGGCGGGCGTCGCCGGCATGACGCGCTCGCTCGCGCGCGAAGTCGGCAGCCGCGGCATCACCGTCAACTGCGTCGCGCCCGGCTTCATCGAGACCGACATGACGAAATCGCTGCTGGAGACGCAGGCTGCCGCGCTGCTCGCCCAGATCCCCCTCGGCCGGCTCGGCCAGCCCGGCGAGATCGCCCATGCGGTCGCTTTCCTGGCCTCGCCGGAAGCGAGCTACATCACCGGCTCGGAGCTGCACGTCAACGGCGGCATGCTGATGGCCTGAGGGCTGCCGCACGCCCGGCTCGCCAGGGCGAGCGGGCATTCCCCGCGAGAGCTCCGCCGCTCTGCCAAGCCTTAGAATCCGCGACTACTTTTTCAAACACTCCAGGAGGAGTCATGAGCGACATCGAAGCACGAGTCAAGAAGATCATCGCCGAGCAGTTGGGCGTTCCGGAAGCCGACGTCACGAACGAAAAGGCGTTCGTCGCCGACCTGGGCGCGGATTCGCTCGACACGGTCGAACTCGTGATGGCGCTCGAAGACGAATTCGGCATCGAGATTCCCGACGAGGAAGCCGAGAAGATCACCACGGTGCAGAACGCGATCGACTACGCGCAGAAGCACCAGAAGGCCGCCTGAGCGGGTCTTCGAACACGGCCGTCGCATGAATTCACGTCGCGTCGTCGTCACCGGGCTCGGCCTCGTCAGTCCGGTCGGCAACTCCGTCGAGGAAGGGTGGCAGAACATCCTGGCCGGGCGCTCCGGCATCGCCAACATCACCAAGTTCGACGCGTCGGCGTTCGCCTGCCGGTTCGCCGGCGAGGTGAAGGGCTTCCAGGTCGAGGACTGGTTCTCGGCCAAGGATGCGCGTCACATGGACACGTTCATCCATTACGGGCTGGCGGCTGCGATCCAGGCCATCCGCGACGCCGGCCTGACGACCAACGACAAGCTGACGCAGGAAGAGGCCGAGCGCATCGGCTGCCTGGTCGGCTCCGGCATCGGCGGCCTGCCGCTCATCGAAGACACCAAGGCCGAGCTCGAGAAGCGCGGCCCGCGCCGGATCACGCCGTTCTTCGTGCCGGCGTCGATCATCAACATGATCTCGGGGCACATCTCGATCATGTTCGGGTTCCAGGGCCCGAACCTGGCGATCGTCACCGCCTGCACGACGGGGCTGCACGCCATCGGCATGGCCGGCAGGATGATCGAGCACGGCGACGCCGACGTGATGATCGCCGGCGGCGCCGAGGCGACGGTTTCGCCGCTCGGCATCGGCGGCTTCGCGGCGGCCCGCGCGCTCTCGACGCGCAACGACGACCCGGCCACCGCATCGCGGCCGTGGGACAAGGACCGCGACGGCTTCGTCCTCGGCGAAGGCTCGGGCGTGGTGGTGCTCGAGGAATACGAGCATGCGAAGCGGCGCGGCGCGAAGATCTACGCCGAGCTGGTCGGCTTCGGCATGGGCGCCGACGCGTTCCACATGACCGCGCCGAACGTCGACGGCCCGAAGCGCTCGATGCTCGCCGCGTTGCGCTCCGCCGCCCTCAACGTCGACGACATCCAGTACCTCAACGCGCATGGCACCTCGACGCCGCTCGGCGACCTCAACGAGAGCAATGCCATCAAGGCCGCTTTCGGGTCGCACGCGAAGAAGCTCACCGTGAGCTCGACCAAGTCGATGACCGGGCACCTGCTCGGCGGCGCCGGCGGCATCGAGTCGGTCTTCACCGTGCTGGCCCTGAAGAACCAGATCGCCCCGCCGACGACGAACATCTTCAACCAGGATCCCGAGTGCGACCTGGACTACTGCGCCAACACGGCGCGCGAGATGAAGATCGAGTACGCCGTCAAGAACAACTTCGGCTTCGGCGGCACCAACGGCACCCTTGTCTTCAAGCGGGTGTGACGCGGTTCGGCAGCGCGGCCGGTGCGCGGTTCTCCTCCCTGCGCCGTCGCGCTTCACCGTTTCGGTGTCTGGCGCGCCGCGGTCGCGTTGATCGGCCTGGCCGTCGCCGCGACCCTGTGCGCCTGGGCGGTGTCGACGCCGTCCGGCCCGGCCTCGCCCTGGATCGTCGTGGCGGCGGCGCTCGGCAGTCTGGGCGCCATGGCGGTGTGCGTGTCGCTCTGGCGTCCGGCGGCGGGAACGCTCCGCTGGGACGGGCAGGCCTGGACGTTCCATCGCGCCCAAGGCTCGGCGGGCACGGTCCCTGGCGAGCTGACGGCCAGCGTCGATCTCGGCGCCTTCATCCTGCTGCGCTTCATGCCGGCCGGCGACGGAACACGGGCTCGCCCGCTCTGGCTGCCGGCCCAGCGCCGCGGCCTGGAACGCGAATGGCATGCGTTTCGCTGTGCTGTATATTCGCCGCGCCCTGCCGCCGGCCCTGTCGGTTCCGATGCGCCCGCTCCCTGAATGAACGCCCCCGACGCCGACGCTCCACTCATCGAGCGCGTCAAGCAGGGCGACGTCAAGGCCTTCGAGATGCTGGTCGTCAAGTACCAGCGGCGGATCGAGCGGCTGATCGGCCGCATGGTGCGCGACGTCGACCTGGTACCCGACATCGCCCAGGAGACCTTCATCCGCGCCTACCGCGCGATTCCGCAGTTCC
>CAZZVH010000190.1:3394-7247 GCA_964657365.1 uncultured Burkholderiaceae bacterium | reverse complement strand
ACACCTGGCGGCTGTTCGAGCGGTGCGTCGTGATCGACGAGCACCACCTGCCGCCCGACAACCTCCAGACCGCGCCGAGCGACATGGTCGCGCACCGCACCTCGCCCACCAACATCGGCCTCTATCTGCTGTCGATCGCGTGCGCGCGCGAGTTCGGCTGGATCGGCCGGGTCGAGGCGGTCGCCCGGCTCGAAGCCACGCTCGGCACGCTCGCCGGCCTGGCCCGCCACCGCGGCCACTTCCTCAACTGGTACGACACGGTCCGCGCCGAAGCGTTGCTGCCGCTCTACGTCTCGACGGTCGACAGCGGCAACCTCTGCGTCCATCTGCTCGCCGTCGCGCAGGCCTGCCTCGCGGCCGCGGACGCGGGCGACGCCGACGCGCCGCTGCGCCGTGGCCTGGCCGTCTCGATGGCGCGCATCGACGAGTGCTGCGCCGCTTCGGAGCGGCCGGTCAAGGGCACCGCGCTGGCGACGCTGGTCGACACGCGCGAGCCGCTCTCCGAAGCGGCGCTGGACCGCGTCGAATTCGATCGCCTGCTCGAGAAGGCGAGCCTCGAGCTCGCCGCGATGGTCATGCCGGTGCAGGAGTTCGACACGGCACCGGCGCCGCAGCAGCGTCTCGCCTGGGCACTGGCCGACCACCTGGCGATGGTCCGCTCCGCGCTGCGCGATCGCGACGACACGAGCGACGTGGCAGCGCGCCTGCGCGCCGTCGCGGCGACCTGCCAGGGGCTGGCCCGCGAGCCCGAGTTCGGCTTCCTCTTCAACCAGCGCCGGCGCCTCTTCCACATCGGCTTTCGAGTCGCCGAGCATCAGCTCGATGCCGGCTTCTACGATCTGCTCGCCTCGGAAGCGCGTGCGACCAGCCTGTGGGCGATCGCCAAGGGCGACGTCCCGGCCGCCCACTGGGCCGCGCTCGGCCGGCCGTTCTATGCCGTCGGCGAGCTGGCCGGCCTGCGCTCCTGGTCGGGCTCGATGTTCGAGTACCTGATGCCGACGCTGGTGTTCGACGAGCCGCACGGCAGCGTCCTGCACAGCGCGGCGCGTGCGGCCGTGCTGGAGCAGATCGCCTATGCCCGCGAGCACCACGTGCCTTGGGGAATCTCCGAATCGGCGTACGCGGGCAGCGACCACACGCTGGCCTACCAGTACGCGCCCCAGGGCGTGCCGCGCCTCGCTCTCAGGCGCACGCCGACCGAGGAGCTGGTGGTCGCCCCGTACGCCACCGCGCTGGCCGCGCAGGTGGCGCCGCATCGCGCCGCCATCAACCTGCGCCGCTTCGAGCAGGCCAAGGCACGCGGCCGCTACGGCTTCATCGAAGCGCTCGACTACACGCCGGCACGGCAGACCGGCGACGAGGGCGTCGAGCGCGTCTTCACCTTCATGGCCCACCACCAGGGCATGAGCCTGATCGCCTTCGCCAACGTCCTGCTCGACCGGGCGCCGCGGCGCTGGGGCATGGCGGACGCGCGCATCGAGGCGGTCGCGTCCCTGCTGCACGAGCGGGCGCCGCGCGAAGTGCCGACGCTGCGCGAACCGCCGTCGAGCCCGGCGCCGCTGGCCCAGCAGCGGCGCGGTCCCGGCGTGCTGCGCGACGTCCACCCGGGCATGGCCGACGTCGAGCCGACGCACCTGCTGTCGAACGGGCGCTACGCGGTCTCGCTGCGCGCCAACGGCGCCGGCGTCAGCCGGCTTGGCTCGAACACCATCACGCGCTCGCGCGACGATGCGCTTCGCGATTCCTACGGCAGCTTCTTCCACCTCCGCTGGGACCGGCAGCCACGTGCGGTCTCGCTGACCCAGCATCCGGCACCCGACCGCTCCGCGCACTACCAGAGCACCTTCCACGCCGACCGGGTCTGGTTCAGCGCCGCATGGTCGGAGGTCGAGGCGTCGACGACGGTGTGGGTCAGCCCGGAAGACGACATCGAGTTCCGCCGCGTCGTGCTGCGCAACCTCGGCGACCGCGTCCTGGATCTCGAGCTGATGTCGTCGTTCGAGGTGACCCTCGCCGACGCCCGGGCAGACGAGTCCCATCCGGCCTTCCAGAATCTGTTCATCACTTCCGAATGGCAGGGCATGCACCAGGCGCTGGTGTACGAACGCAAGGCACGGCTGGTGACCGAGAAAGGGCTGCTGGCGGCGCACTTCATCGCCGAGTCCGAACCGCCGGTGGCGGCGGTGCGGATCCAGGTCGACCGGCAGCGCTGGCTCGGCCGCAACCGCGACGCGAGCCGGCCGCTGGCTTCGTTCGACGAGCCGCCCGAGACGGCGCCCGACGGTGAAGGCGTCAAGCTCGACACCGGGCTCGATCCGGTGGCCGCGTTCTCGGTGCGGGTCCAGATCCCGGCCCGGGCGCAGGTCCGCATCACCTTCTGCACCGCCGCCGCCGACAACCGGGCGACGCTGCGCGCGGTGATCGACAAGCACCGCCAGCCGAGCAACGTCGAGCGCGCCTCGATGATGTCGGCGACGCTGGCCGGCATCCGCCTGCGCGAGATGGGGCTCAATGCGGAGACCTTCGCCGCGGTCCAGATCCTGACGACGTCGCTGGCGATGACGCTGACGCGCCTGCACGCCCGCGAGGGCGATCCGAACGCGGTCTGCGACCGGCGCCTGCTCTGGCGCTTCGGCATCTCCGGCGACCGGCCGATCGTGCTGGTCACCGCCGGCGTCGCGCAGGGCTTCGGGCTGCTGCGCTCGCTCGCCCAGGCACTGCGACGCTGGTCGTGGGGCGGCATCGCCTGCGACCTGGTCGTGGTCAACCACGAGCCGGCGTCGTACATCATGGAGTTGCGCCAGCAGATCACGGCGCTGAAGGACGCGCACGTCGCCGCCCTGAACGCGCAGCCGGGGGCTGCCGAGACCGGCTTCCACGTGCTCGCCTCGACCGACCTGCAGCCCGACGAGATGTCGACCCTGCGGGCCCTCGCGCGGGTGCGCCTGAATGCCGACGGCCGGCCGCTCTCCCACCACGTGCAGGAGCTGGCCGATGCGCACGACAAGGCGCTCGAGGAACGCCAGGCGGTGTCGTCGGCCGCGCTGCCGGCGGAGATGGGCGCCGAGATCGTGCCGCGCCGGCCGCGCGGCGAGTTCGCGCAGGCGAGCGGCGAGTTCCGCTTCGACGTGAACGCGCTGACCCGCCCGGCCAGGCCCTGGGTCAACGTGCTCGCCAATCCCGACTTCGGCACCCAGATCAGCGAAGCCGGCGGCGGCTACAGCTGGGCCACCAACAGCCGCCTCAACATGCTGACGCCGTGGTCGAACGATCCGGTCGGCGATCCGCCCGGCGAATCGCTGCTGCTGCAGGACGTCAGGACGATGCAGGTCTGGAGCATCACGCCGTCGGCCGGCGGCGACAACCAGGCGGAATACCGCGTCGCGCACGGCCAGGGCTACAGCGTCATCAGCCACCGTCGCGGCGCTCTCGACGTCAGCGCGACCTGGTGCGTCGATCACGTCAGCGCCGTCAAGCAGGTGCGGGTTCGGCTCGTCAATCGCGGCCATCGGACGCTGCAGCTGCGCGTCGTCGGCATGACCGAATGGATCATGGGCGCGAACCGGGCCGACCGGGGTTCCACCCACACCCAGATGGGCAGCCACCCGGCGGCACCGGGCGCCGACGGCTCGAGCACTGGTCGGGCCGAGCTCGAGACCGGCGCGCCGCGCCGCATGACCACGCTCTACTGCACCCAGCGCGACCGCTCCGGCGGCTTCGGCGGCGGCACCGCCTTCTTCGGCCTCGCCGCGGATGCGGAGGACGCGGCCGACTGGACCTGCGACCGGCGCGAGTCGTTCGACGCGCGCGGCCGGCTCGTGGTGCCCGATCACTACGCGCAGGCCAGCGGCTG
>CAZZVH010000190.1:0-3384 GCA_964657365.1 uncultured Burkholderiaceae bacterium | reverse complement strand
CCTCGCGCCTGCAACTGCGCGCAGGCGAGACGATCGACCGCGTCTTCCTGCTCGGCTGGGCGCCGGGCATCGACGCCGCACGCGAGCTCGCCGCGGCCGCGGCGCTGGTCCCTCCCCTGCGCCGCCTGCAGCAGGTGCGCGGCCACTGGGACGAGCTGCTCGGCGCGACCGTCGTGCGCACGCCCGACCCGTTGTTCGACGCCATGGTCAACCGCTGGCTGCTCTATCAGACGCTCGCCTGCCGACTCTGGGCCAAGGCAGGCTTCTACCAGGCAGGCGGCGCCTACGGCTACCGCGACCAGCTTCAGGATTCGATGGCGCTCGCCTGGAGCTCGCCGGCGCTGCTGAAGAAACAGATCCTGCTGTCCGCATCGCGGCAATTTCCGGAAGGCGACGTCCAGCACTGGTGGCACGCGCCGACCGGCGCCGGCGTCCGCACCCATTTTTCGGACGACCTGCTGTGGCTGCCCTATGCCGCGCTGCACTACGCGCAGACCACCGGCGACGCCGGCCTGCTCGACGCCGACGTGGCCTTCCTCGAAGGCATGGCGGTGCCGGCCGGCGCGGAAGACGCCTACTACGCGCCGGCCGTCACGGCGGACACGGCCTCGGTCTACGAGCACTGTGCCCGCTCGATCGACAGGAGCCTGCGCGTCGGCACGCACGGCCTGCCGTTGATGGGCACCGGCGACTGGAACGACGGCATGAACCGCGTCGGCCACGCGGGCCGCGGCGAATCGGTGTGGCTGGCATGGTTCCTCTGCGACATCGTCGCCCGCTTCGCGCCGGTCGCCGAGCAGCGCGGCGACAGCGAACGCGCCGGCCGCTGGCGCGAAGCGATGCGCGGCTGGCGGTCGGCATTGCAGACGCAAGGCTGGGACGGCGCCTGGTACCGACGCGCCTTCTTCGACGACGGCTCGCCGCTCGGCGCGAGCGCCAACGACGAATGCCGCATCGACCTGATCGCGCAGGCCTGGGCAGTGCTCTCGCACGCGGCGCCGGAGGCGAACGCGGCGCAGGCGATGCTGGCGCTCGAGACCCACCTGATCGACGACGCGGCCGGCCTCGTCAAGCTGCTCGAGCCGCCGCTGCAGGACGCGCAGCCGAGCGCCGGCTACATCCAGGCTTACCCGCCTGGCGTGCGCGAGAACGGCGGCCAGTACTCGCACGCGGGGGTCTGGGCGCTGATGGCCCAGGCCGAGCGCGGCAACGCCGATGCGGCCTATCGCTACTTCACCTACCTCAGCCCGGCGCACCGCTCGCGCGACCCGAGCCACGGTGCGGTCTACGCGATCGAGCCGTATGTGATGGCCGGCGACGTCTACACCGCGCCGCCGTACGTCGGTCGCGGCGGCTGGAGCTGGTACACGGGCTCGGCAGCGTGGATGCATCGCGCCGCGCTCGAATCGATCTTCGGGATGCGCCAGTTCGGCGACGAGGTCGCCTTCGAGCCGTGCCTGCCATCGGCCTGGAACGACGCGGAGATCGTACTCAGCCGGGACGGTCGCAAGCTTCGCGTGCTGTTCTCCCGGCGCGGCGATATCGCGCCGGACATCCAGGCAGCAGCGTCTTCGGCCAGGTTGTTGCAGCGGGGCGAGCGGATCCGGTGGTCCCTCGTCGCGCCAGGCGCGTGCTATCTGCTGGTGGACTCGCCAGGCAAGGCGCCTGTCGCCGAAGAGGAACGGCCGGTCACCGCAACACCCTGATCAGATCAGGCGACGCGCCGGCGGCCGTCTCCTACAGGCGCGCCCGTGCCGTTCCGATGCGCAACCATGGCGCCGAAATCTACAGTGGAGCTGTTCGGACGAGCCTTCGAGCCTTCGTCGTGAAGGCCGGCCGCCAAGGAGAACGCCATGTTGAAGTGGGCTGTCATTTTCGCGATCGTCGCGCTCGTCGCCGGCATGTTCGGCTTCACCGGCATCGCCGCAGGCGCGGCCGGCATCGCCAAGATCCTGTTCGTCGTGTTCCTGGTCCTGTTCGTCGCCGTGCTGCTGTTCGCGCTTCTCGGCGCCAAGGCGGTCGCCAACCGGTCGGGTCAGTGAGCATGAGCACGGTCATGAATGCACCCGTCAATGCGGCCGGAGCAGCTCCGGGCGAGCAGCGCCTGCAGCTCGACGAGGGTGCGCTCGAGGCAGCCAAGCGCAGTCTCGAGAAAGGCGCCGTCACGCCGAGCTACGGGCCGTGGCGCGAAGACATCATCGCCTTGCTCAACGGCGCGCTGGCGACCGAGATCGTCTGCACGCTGCGCTACAAGCGCCATCACTTCACGGCCAAGGGGATCGCCTCGCCGTCGATCGCCGAGGAGTTCCTGGTCCACGCCAACGAGGAGACGGCGCACGCCGACATGCTCGCCGAGCGCATCGTCCAGCTCGGCGGCGAGCCGGATTTCGCGCCCACCACGCTCATCGAACGCAGCCATGCCGACTACGACGACTCGCTCGATCTGCAGGCCATGATCCGTGCCAATCTCGTCGCGGAGCGCGTCGCCATCGAGGCCTACAGCCAGATGATCAAGCTGATCGGCGACAAGGACTCGACCACCCGCCGGATCCTCGAATCGATCCTGAGCCAGGAACAGGAACATGCCGACGAGCTGAGCGACTGGCTCGATTGAGAGCGATGTCGTTCCGTTCGTCCGCTGCTGCCAGCCTGGCTGCCAGCCTCCTCGCCGTGGCGGGTTGCGCGGTGGAGCATGGCCAGCAACGCGTCGGCAGTCACGTCGACGACACGACGATCACCACGAGGATCAAGGCCGACATCGCCGCCGACAGGAACGTCGACGCTGCCGCGATCCAGGTGGAGACCACGGACGGCATCGTCATGCTGTCGGGCTCCGCACGAAACGGGCTCGAGAAGATCACCGTCGAGAGCATCGCCATGAAGGTCAATGGCGTGAAGCAGATCAGGAACGACATCGCCGTGCATCCCTGATCGGCGAGCGCGCGACTCACGCGCGGCGCCGGATCCGACTCAGCGGAGGTCCGACACCGGACAGGTAACCGGCGAACCTTTCCCGAGCGCGACGACAGCTGCGCCGATGCCATCTGCCAGTCGAACCACGATGCGCCGGTGTGCTTCAGGCAGCGCTCCCACGGCACCACCGGCCGGCTCCCGATAGAGCCAGTCGCAACGCTGCGGTGCGGCGTTGCCCGGCGTTCCGGACGCCGACGCAGCGACGCTCCAGGCGCCCTCGACGCGCGCCTCCGACCCGACGACCGAATCGAAGCGCCGGATGTCGATCGCCACCCGAGGCGGCGCGACGCCGGCCGCGTTGCGTGCCTCGACGATGCCGAATGTCGCGCCCAGCTCCTCGAACAGCGCCAGCCGCAGCTCGTCCCTCAGGGGGCTGGCCCAGCGCTCCTGCTCGAGCGACATCAACGAGCC
>CAZZVH010000189.1:0-7252 GCA_964657365.1 uncultured Burkholderiaceae bacterium | reverse complement strand
TTCTTCCGACCAGACGAAGCCGTCGCGCGCCACCAGGGCGCTGGCCGCGGCCGGGCCCCAGGTCCCCGCGCTGTACGGACGCGGGCCGGCGTCGTCGGCCTTCCAGTTGTCGATGATGGGCTCGACCCAGCGCCAGGCCTCTTCCTGCTCGTCGCTGCGCACGAACAGGTTGAGGCGGCCGGCGATCACGTCGAGCAGCAGCCGCTCGTAGGCGCCGACGCGGTCTTCGGCGAAGGCCTTGTCGAAGTCGAGGTCGAGCGACACCGGTGACAGGGCCTCGGACTGGCCGGTGCCCTTGGCCGCCAGCAGGTGAAGTTCGAGGCCGTCTTCCGGCTGCAGGTTGATGACGAGCTTGTTCGGCTGCGTCACGCCGGGGAAGATGTTGTGCGGCGTCGGCCGGAAGTTGACGACGATCTTGGCGTCGCGGTCGCCGAGGCGCTTGCCGGTGCGCAAGTAGAACGGCACCGAGGCCCAGCGCCAGTTCAGCACTTCGGTGCGCAGGGCGACGAAGGTCTCGGTCCGGTTGCCGGCCGGCACCTTGTCCTCCTCGAGATAGCCGACCACCTTCCGGCCTTCGATGTTGCCGGCCTTGTACTGGCCGCGGATCACGTCGCGCACCACGGTCGTGGCGTCGAACGGCTTCAGCGAGCGCAGCACCTTCAGCTTTTCGTCGCGGATCGCGTCGGCGTCGTTGCGCGAGGGCGGCTCCATGGCGATCATCGTCAGCAGCTGCAGCGCGTGGTTCTGGATCATGTCGCGCAGCGCGCCGGTGCGGCTGTAGAAATCGCCACGCGTCTCGACGCCGATCGATTCCGACAGCGTGATCTGGATGTTGGCGATCGACTCGCGCCGCCAGAGCGGCTCGAACAGCGCGTTGCCGAAGCGCAGCGCCATCAGGTTCTGCACCGACGGCTTGCCGAGATAGTGGTCGATGCGGAAGGCCTGCTCCTCCTTGAACACCGAGCGCACGACGCGGTTGATCTCCTGCGCGCTCTCGAGGTCGCGACCGAGCGGTTTCTCGAGCACGACGCGCACGTCCGGCGTGTTGAGCCCCGCCGCGCCGAGCTGCTTGCAGACCGTCGTGAACAGGTCGGGGCTGGTCGCGAGATACATCACGACGACATCGGCGGGGCCGCCGGGACGTTGCGCGATCCAGCCCTTCAGCTGCGCGTAGTCGTTGGCCTGCGACAGGTCGAGCCGCGCGTAGTGGAGCAGCGCCGCGAACCGCTCGAATTCCTCGTCGCTCGGGCGCTTGGCATCGTGGACGTTCTGGAAGCGCTCCTTCACCCAGGCCCGGTAGGCGTCGTCGCTCAGGTCCTGGCGCGAGACGGCGAGGACGCGGCCGCCTTCGGGAAGATTGCCGTGCCGAAAGGCCTGGAACACGGCGGGCATGAGCTTGCGCCACGCCAGATCGCCCGTGCCGCCGAAGATGACGAGATCGAAAGACATGGGCGACGGTCCGGAGTTCAGGGGCGGCGGGGCGGGCCGGCGCGGCGCACCGACGAGACGCGGTCGTTCATGCCCATCGCGGAGAGCGACGGGTAGCGGCCCGGCGCGAGAACCACGCAGCGGCCGCCGAAGCGGGCATCGTCGCAGAGCTCCCAGCGGCCGTTGCGGACGATCGCCGACGAGGCCTTGTCGTTGAAGCCGTAGTGCGCGAAGTCGCCGATCGGGCGCTCCGCGGTGAACGAGCGACCGCGGAAGTTGTCGTGCTCGTAGAAGCGCACCTGCGCCGAGACCTGCGATGCCGCAGCGGCGACCGCCAGGCCGATGAGAAGTCGTGTGGAGGTGTTCATGTCGCGGATTATGTGGATTTTCGCTGGCTGGCCCTCGGGCGTTGCCCGGTCTGGATCAGCCCGAACGCCGAGAGCCCGGCCAGCAGCGACAGCACGGCGCCGACCAGCACCGCCGCGTGGAAGGCGCTGAAGAAGCCGGCCGCATGGACACCGCCGGCGAGGACGAACCCGAGCAGGGCAGTCGCCAGGAGGCCGGCGACGCGGGCGACCGCGTTGTTGATGCCGGAGGCCGAGCCGACATGCGCCGCGTCGACCGCGCCCATCACCGCCGCGGTCAGCGGCGCGACGCTCAAGGTCAGCCCGCAGGAGAGCACGGCCAGCGCCGGCAGGATCACGCCAACGTAGCCGATGTCGTGCGGGCCGGCGCGCAGGAAGAGGGCGAATCCGGCGGCGACGAGGCACGGGCCGATCGTCAGCAGCGAGCGTGCACCGACGCGTTCCGCGAGGCGGCCGGCCGCGCGCGAGCCGAGGCCCATCGCGATCGGCAGCGGCAGGAGCGCCGCGCCCGCGGCTGCGGCCGAGTAGCCACCGCGGTCGATCAGCAGATAGGGCAGCAGCACCAGCATGCCGCCCAGCGCGGCGTAGAGGAACAGCGTCAGCAGCGTCACGCCGACGAAACTGCGCGTGCCGAACAGCGCGAGCGGCATCATGGCCCGATCGCCGCGCCTGGCTTCGAGCAGGACGAAGGCGATCAGCAGGGCGAGACCGAGCGCGCCGCCGATCGCGACGGCGGCCGAGCCCGTGGCCCATGGTGCGCCGGACAAGGCAGGAGACGCGCTCGATCCGGCAGGCGCACCACCCCGGCCGGCGAACTCGGTGAGCGCCACGGTGACGAGCCCGAGGCCCGCAGTCGCGAGGATGGCGCCGCCCCAGTCGAGCGGCGCCGGATCGCCGCTGCGGCTCTCGTCGACGTGGCGCCACGCCAGCCAGGCCGCCGCGATGGCGATCGGCAGGTTGATGAGGAAGATCGAGCGCCATCCGACCGCGTCGATGAGCCAGCCGCCGGCGAGCGGGCCGATCGCACCCGTGACGGCGCCCGCCGCCGCCCACGTGCCGACGGCCCGGCCGCGCGCTTCGCCGTCGAACGCCGCGCCGATCAGCGCCAGGCTGGCCGGCATCAGGAATGCGGCGCCGATCCCCTGGGCGACACGGGCGGCGAGCAGCAGCTCGAAGCCAGGCGCCAGCGCGCAGCCGAGCGATGCCAGCGTGAAGACGAGCATGCCGGCGAGGAAGGTGCGTCGCCGGCCCCAGCGGTCGCCGGCGACGCCGCCGAACAGCACCAGCGCGCCGAGCGGCAACAGGTAGGCGTTGACCAGCCAGGAGATCGACGCGCCGTTCGCACCGAGGTCGTGCTGGATCGACGGCAGGCCGACGTTGACCACCGAGCCGTCGATGAAGGCGAGGCTGGAGCCGAGGATCGTCGCCGCCAACGTGCCGGTGGCGCTCCCCCGCTGCGCGGGCGAACCTCCATCGGCCGCCGTGCCGGGCTTGCTCAGCGCGCCGATGACAACCCGCGCACCGCCGCGTGCGCGGCGTCGACGGCTTGCGAGACGATCGCTTCCTTCCAGGCGTCGGTGTCGACGTAGAACGCGTCGCGGACCTGCTGCTTGATGGCATGTCGGGTCGCGTCGTCGGTGTCGGGATGGTTCTGCAGCCACTGGTCGGCGCGCAAGGCGTCGATCATCTCGAACGGCGGCTTGGTGCCGTACTCGAGCGCCATGCCGGTGTACTCGGCCTGCGCGCATTCTTCGTACGCGGCCGTCGACATGAGCCCCGTCAGCACCGACGACGAGGACGAGCCGTCGTGGATCGAGGTCACCTGCCCCCACCAGGCCCTGGCTCTCGCGAGGGCGACGGCATCGTGCCGGCCGGCATGGATGCGCTCGCCGACGCCGTCCGGGCCGAGGCCGGTGTGCAGGTCGATCCAGCCGAGCCGTGCGCAGCGCGTGCCGTGCTCGCGCAGCACCTGGCGCAGCGTCACGTGGCTCCAGGTGGGCGCGACGCCACCGTAGAAGATGCCGTCGGCATGATGGAACTGGCCGCCGGAGATGGCCTGCTTCAGCGCCTCCGGCCCACGCTCGGCCACGAAGCGCCCGAGCGCAGTCGTCGTCGCTGCATCGGGCGGCCAGCTCGCTGGCACGACCAGCGCGGCGATTTCGTCGTAGACGGTGTTGCGCGGCGGCTCGGCCGAGAAGTCGCGGAAGTTGCGGTTGAGGTCGACGTTCTCGTCGGTGGTGCGCCGCCACCACGAGAAGCCGTACGGGTTGAGCGCGTGCACGTAGACGACCGCCACGCCGGCATCGCGCGCGGCGTGGTGCCATGCGTCGTCGTCGAGCAGGGCACCCTGCACGCCCGAGCCGCAGAAGCCCTCGACGCCGTGGCACGCGCTGCTCACGACCAGCACCGAGCTCGCGCCCGCGGGCCCGTCGCGCGCCACGTCCATGGCCAGCAATTCGCCGTCGCGGCCGGGCAGCGGATGGACGTGCGTCTCGATGCCGAGACCGCGCAGGTGCGCGGCGCGGATGAATTTGTCGCGTGCTTCGGCGTAGGTCTGGGCGAAGAACCGGGCGGCGCTCATGCCAGGTGCGACCTGCCGAACGCCGGTGTCAGCGCGACGGCGCCAGCCAGGCCTCCGCGAGACGGACCCAGAGCGAGCCGCCGAGCGGGATCAGGTCGTCGTTGAAGTCGTAGCTGGGGTTGTGCAGCATGCACGGGCCCATGCCGTGGCCGCCTTCGCGGTGCGCGCCGTCGCCGTTGCCGATCAGGAAATAGCAGCCGGGCTTTTCCTGCAGGAAGAAGCTGAAGTCTTCGGCGCCCATCGTCGGCTCGAACTCCTGGACGTTGTCGGCGCCGACCATGTCGGTCATCACCTGGCGCAGGAACGCGGTCTCGTCGGGGTGGTTGATGGTCGGCGGGTAGTTGCGCTTGAACGAGAACTCGCAGGTCGCCTCGAAGGCGGCGCAGGTGTTCTCGGCAACGCTCTTCATGCGCCGCTCGATCAGCTCGAGCACCTCGAGCGTGAAGGTGCGCACCGTGCCCTGGATCTCGCAGCTGTCGGGCACGACGTTGGTGGCCTCGCCGGCGTGGATCATGGTCACCGAGATCACGCCGGCGTCGATCGGGCGCTTGTTGCGGGTGATGATGGTCTGGAACGCCTGCACAATGGCGCAGGCGACCGGCACCGGATCGATGCCGTTGTGCGGCATGGCGGCATGCGAGCCCTTGCCGCGGATGACGATCCTGAACTCGTTGCTCGAGGCGAACGCCGGGCCGTTCTTCAGCGCGAACTGGCCGGCCTTCATGCCCGGCCAGTTGTGGGCGCCGAACACCGCCTCCATCGGGAATTTCTCGAAGATGCCGTCCCGGATCATCTCGCGGGCACCGCCGCCGCCTTCTTCGGCCGGCTGGAAGATCAGATAGACGGTGCCGTCGAAGTTCCGGTGCTTCGACATGTGCTTGGCCGCGGCCAGCAGCATCGCCGTGTGGCCGTCGTGGCCGCACGCGTGCATCTTGCCGGGCGAGGTGCTCTTGTGCGCGAACTCGTTGTGCTCGGTGATCGGCAGCGCGTCCATGTCGGCGCGCAGGCCGACGGCGCGGTCGCTGGTGCCGTTCTTCAGGATCGCGACGATCCCGGTCGTGCCCATGCCCCGATGGATCGGAATGCCCCAGTCGGTGAGCTGCCTGGCGATCACGTCGGAGGTGCGCTTCTCCTGGAAGCACAGCTCGGGGTGGGCATGGATGTCGCGGCGGACCGCGGCGATCTGCGCCGCGTCGGCGATGATGGATTCGATGACCTGCATGGCGAACGCTCCTGAACGAGCCAGTTTACCCGGGCAAGGCCCGGATGCAGGGAGCGGGCCAGCCTCGCCGGATCGCCTGTGCGATCATTTCGGGGTGACTTCCAAGACCCGGTGGATGGCGAGCCTCGGCCTCAGCGCGCTCCTCGTGACCACCGCGCTCGTCGGTGGTGCGGTGTGCCTGACGTCCGGCTGCAGCACGGTCGGCTATTACGCGCAGTCGGTGACCGGGCACCTGAACCTCGTCGAAGCGGCACGCCCGGTGCCGCAGTGGCTGGCCGACCCGGCGACGTCGCCGGCATTGAAGGCCCGGCTCGAGCTCTCCCAGCGTATCCGCGACTACGCCGTCAGCGCGCTGGACGAACCCGACAACGCGAGCTACCGGCGCTACGCCGACCTGAAGCGAAGCGCGGCGATCTGGAACGTCGTCGCCGCACCCGAGCTGTCGCTGGTGCCGCAGACCTGGTGCTTCGCCGTGGTCGGTTGCGTCGGCTACCGCGGCTACTACGACCGGGCCGACGCCCAGGCGCTGGCAGCCGGGCTGGGCGCCCAGGGCCTCGACGTCGACGTCTATCCGGTGCCGGCCTACTCGACGCTCGGCCGCCTGCCGACCTCGGGCTGGCTGGCCGATCCCCTGCTCAACACCTTCATCGGCTACCAGGAAGGCGATCTCGCCGGGCTGGTGTTCCACGAGCTCGCCCACCAGATCGCGTTCGCGCCCGGAGACACCCTCTTCAACGAATCGTTCGCGAGCACGGTGGAGAAGATCGGCACCGGCCGCTGGCTGTCGGAGCACGCCGGTCCCGAGGCCCGGGCGAGCTACGCGCGCAGCGAAGCGCGCCGCATCGATTTCCGCGACCTGACGCTGCGCTACCGGACCGAGTTCGCAGCCCTGTACGCCGGCGGCGCCAGCGACGCGGCCAAGCGCGAAGGCAAGGCGGCGCTGCTGGCCAGGCTGCGCGCGGACTACGCCGCCATGAAGGCGACCCGCTGGAACGGCTACGACGGTTACGACGGCTGGTTCGAGCGCGCCAACAACGCCGCGTTCGGCGTGCTCGGCAGCTACACCGATCTCGTGCCTGCCTTCGAGCGCCTCTACGAGCGCGAGGGCAAGGACTTCCCACGTTTCTACGCCGAAGTCCGGCGCATCGCGGCGTTGCCGCTGGCCGAGCGCCGCGCGGCCCTGGCCGGCTGAGCAGCGCAACCTGAGCACGGCGCTTGCCGGACACGTCGATGGCCAAGATCCACATCCACCGCAACCACGATCTCGGCTTCGAGCGGGCCCGCGCGGTCGCCCGCCAGTGGGCCGACACCGCCGCGCAGCAGGTCGACATGACCTGCACGGTGACCGAGGGCGACGACAGCGACGTCGTCGCGTTCAGCCGCGCCGGCGTCGATGGTCAGCTGGTGGTCGATGCCGATTCGTTCGATCTCACCGCCCGGCTCGGGCTGCTGCTCGGCGCGTTCAGGACGCGCATCGAATCGGAGATCGAGGCCAACCTCGACAAGCTGCTGGCGCAGGAAACCGCCGCGCGGCCGCCGCGAAAGGTCGGTGCGCGGCGCAGCGGCTAGGCGCTACTTCAGGGACTCGACGAGGTCGATGTACGACTGCTTCGCGGCATCGCTCGCCGTGCCGCGCAGGCCGTCCCAGGCGTCCCA
>CAZZVH010000188.1:0-7306 GCA_964657365.1 uncultured Burkholderiaceae bacterium | reverse complement strand
TCGAGTGGGCCTTCTTCAGCTTCCTCTACGAGCGCGACCATCTGCAGCAGGTGCTCATGACCTACGCGCTGATCCTGGTCTTCGAGGAAGCGCGCAGCCTCCTGGTCGGCAACGAGGTGCACGGCGTCGCCGCGCCGTCGTGGCTCTCGGGCAGCTTCCGTCTTGGCGAGCTGATGGCGTACCCGTGGTACCGCGTCTTCGCGTCGCTGGCCTGCGTCGTGGTCGCGCTCGGCCTCTACGGCGTCGTCAACCGCACGCGCCTCGGCATGATGATCCGGGCCGGCGCCAGCAACCGCGACATGGTGCGCGGCCTCGGCGTCGACATCCGGCTGCTCTACCGCATCGTCTTCGCCGGCGGCGTCGCCCTCGCGGCGCTGGCGGGAATGATCGCGGCGCCGATGTCGTCGGTGTACCCGGGCATGGGCGGGGGCGTGCTCATCGTCTGCTTCGTGGTCGTCGTGATCGGCGGCATCGGCTCGATCAGCGGCGCGCTCGTCGCCGCGCTGCTGGTCGGCATCGTCGACACCTTCGGCAAGGTGTTCTTCGCCGAATGGAGTGGCGTCGGCATCTATGTGCTGATGGCGGCGATCCTCGTCTGGCGGCCCGAAGGGCTGATGAAGCGTGGCGCCTGAAGCCGTCGACGCGGTGCCCGACCTCGCGCCGCTGCCCGACATCGGCCGACGCGAAGCCGGCGGCTGGCCCGTCCCGGTGATCGCCTTCGCGCTCGTCTGCGCGCTGCCGCTGATCGTCGCGCCGTACACGCTCGATCTCGTGCTGCGCATCGCGGTGTTCGCCATCTTCGCGCTCAGCCTGGAGCTGCTGGTCGGTGCGGTCGGGCTGGTCAGCCTCGGCCACGCCGCCTATCTCGGCATCGGCGCCTACGCGGCGGTGCTCGGTTCGGGCGACGAGGGCGCGCCGCTGATCCCGCTGCTCGCGCTCTCGATCGGCGCGGCGGCCGCCTATGCGCTCGCGGTCGGTGCGCTCAGCCTGCGCACGCGCGGCGTCTACTTCATCATGGTCACGCTCGCCTTCGCGCAGATGGCCTTCTTCGTCGTCCACGACACGCACGCGGCCGGCGGCAGCGACGGCATCTTCCTCGACAGCAAGCCTGTGCTGCGCATCGGCGGGACGGCGCTGCTCGATCTCGGCCAGCGCCTGCCGTTCTTCTACGCCGTGCTCGGCGCACTCGCCCTCACGTACGCGTTCCTGGCGCTGCTGCTGCGCTCGCGATTCGGCCATGCCCTGCGCGGCATCCGCATCAACGAGACGCGCATGCGCGCCGCCGGCTTCCCGACCTACCGATACAAGCTGGCCGCGTTCGTGATCGCCGCGGCGCTGGCCGGCCTGGCCGGCTTCTGCCTCGCCGTGAAGGACGGTGCCGTCAACCCCGATCTGCTGGCCTGGAACCAGTCGGGCACGGTGTTGCTGATGGTGATCCTCGGCGGCATCGGCAGCCTGCGCGGCGCCGTGATCGGCGCCTGCGCCTTCGTGCTGCTGACCGAGCTGTTCCAGTCGGAGGCGCTGTTCGGGCCGATGGCGGCGCACTGGCAGCTCTCGCTCGGCATCGCGATCATCGCGTTCGTGGCGTTGCTGCCGAAGGGCCTGATCGGCCTCGGAGCGTGGCTGCGCGGGTTCGGTCGTGGCTGAGCACGCAGGCGATGGCGCGATGGCGCGCGCTCCGCTGCTGCGCGCCGTCGGCCTGTGCCGGCGCTTCGGCGGCCTCGCTGCCGTCGACCACGTGTCGATCGATCTGCACGTCGGCGAGATCCACGCCGTGATCGGCACCAACGGCGCGGGCAAGTCGACGCTCGTCAACCTGCTGTCGGGCGAGATCGCGCCGAGCGACGGCCGGGTCCTGATCGACGGCGACGACGCGACGCGCTGGTCGCAGCCGCGCCGTGCCCGCGCCGGCCTCGGCCGCAGCTACCAGCGCACGACTCTCTTTCCCGAGCTCGGCGTGTTCGAGAACTGCCGGCTCGCGGCACAGGCACGGCGGCCGCGACCCTGGCGCATCTGGCAGGCGGCATCGCGGGACCACGACGGCATGCGTGACGCTGCCGCCGCCCTCGCCGCGGCCGGTCTCGCCGGCGAGGCGCACCGCATCGCCGGCACGCTCAGCCACGGCGCCCAGCGCCAGCTCGAGATCGCGATGTGCCTGGCCACCGCGCCGCGCGTGCTGCTGCTCGACGAACCGCTCGCCGGCATGGGCGCCGAGGAATCGGAGCGGATGCTGGCGCTGCTCCTGTCGCTGCGGCTGACGCACGCGATCCTGCTCGTCGAGCACGACATGGACGCCGTGTTCCGCATCGCCGACCGGATCACGGTGATGGTGAACGGGCAGGTGATCGCCAGCGACGTCCCGGACCGCATCCGCGCCGACGCGCAGGTCCGCCTGGCGTATCTCGGCGACACGCACGAGGCCGCGGCATGACGGCGACGTCCATCGCCGATGCCGGCCGCGACGCGGCCGGCGAACAGCAGACCGCGCTGCTCCGCATCACCGATCTGCACGCCCGCTACGGCGACAGCCACGTGCTGCGCGGCGTCTCTCTCGCCATCGCGCCGGGCATGTCGCTCGGCTTGCTCGGCCGCAACGGCATGGGCAAGACGACGCTGATCCGCACGGTGATGGGCTACGTGCCTGCAGCCGCAGGCGACGTGTCCTGGCAGGGCGCCGACGTGACCGGCGCGGTGCCGGAGCGCATGGCCCGGCTCGGCATCGGCTACGTGCCCGAGGGCCGCGGCATCTTCGCCAACCTCTCGGTGCGCGAGAACCTCGTGATGACCGCGCGCCCGGGCCCCGGCGGCGCCCGAGACTGGACGCTCGAGCGCGTGCTCGCCACGTTCCCGCGCCTGGCCGAGCGGCTCGGCCACGGCGGCCAGCAGCTCTCGGGGGGCGAGCAGCAGATGCTGGCGATCGGCCGCGCGCTGCTCACCAACCCGCGCCTGCTGATCCTCGACGAAGCGACCGAAGGCCTGGCGCCCCTCGTCGTCGCCGAGATCTGGCGCACCGTGGCGGCCATCCGCGCGACCGGCATCGCCACCCTCGTCGTCGACCGGAACGCGCGGGCCGTGCTGGCGCACACCGACCGCGCCGTCGTGCTCGAGAAAGGCCTGGTGGTGCTGGAAGGCGAGTCGGCGGCCATCGGCGCAAACGCCGAGGCGCTGTCGCGCCACCTCGGCGTACAGTGAATCGACACGCCTCACCGCCGAAAGCGCAGACCATGATTCTCGAAGTCGCCGACATCCGCATCACGCCTGGCCAGAACGCCGAGTTCGAAGCCGCCATCGTCCAGGGACTGGGCAAGGTCATCGCCAAGGCCACGGGCTACCTCGGCCACAAGGTGCAGAAGGGCATCGAGTCGCCCGACCGCTATCTGCTGATGATCACGTGGCGGACGCTGGAGAACCACACGGTCGACTTTCGCCAGGGGCCGCTCTTTCCGCAGTGGCGCGCCATCGTCGGGCCGTTCTTCGCCGGGCCGCCGTCGGTCGAGCACTTCGCGCTGGCGAGCGAGTCCTGAGCTGACCCGAGGAACGCCGCGGCCGCGCGGCGCAGCGCCATATTCGGTTTCGGAAGAAGCAAACAGGAAAACTGTTCTTCGCTTCCCCGGTCGGGCTCCCTACATTGCCTGATCCGGTGCCTTGCGCCGCCACGAGCCGGCCTCCGGCACGCCATGACCCCGGCCAGCGCCATCACCCTGTACGCCCGCGAGACCGCCGGTTTCGCCGACCGCGTCGCCGGCGCGAGCGCCTTGCTGGCCGCCGCGGCGGCCAGCTATCCGGGCCGCATCGTGCAGGCGTCGAGCTTCGGCGCGGAAGACCAGGTCGTCACCGATCTCGTCTCCCGCCTCGCATCGCCCATCGCCGTCGCCACGCTCGACACCGGCATGCTGCATCGGCAGACGCTGGAACTGGTCGAGACCACGGAGGCCCGCTACGGCATCGTGGTCGAGCGCTTCCGGCCGCTGCAGGAATCGGTGATCGCCTTCGTCGGCCGCCACGGCGTCGACGCGATGTACCAGAGCGTCGACCTGCGCAAGGCCTGCTGCGGCATGCGCAAGGTCGAGCCGCTCGCCCGCATGCTCGACGGTCGCGAGGCCTGGGTGACGGGCCTGCGCCGCGAGCAGTCGAACGAGCGCGGCGAGGTGCCGTTCGAGGAAATCGACAGCCACGGCCGCGCCAAGCTGAGCCCGCTCGCCGACTGGAGCTGGGCCGACGTCTGGAACTACATCCGCACCTACGACGTGCCCTACCACCCGCTGCACGACGCGTTCTATCCCAGCATCGGCTGCGCACCGTGCACCCGCGCCGTCGCGCTCGGCGAGGATTTCCGCGCCGGCCGCTGGTGGTGGGAGCAGGGCATCAAGGAATGCGGCCTGCACGTCGAGCCGCTCGCCCCGTCGGTCGCCGTTCCCCTGGAGACGCACGCATGAACGCCCCCCTGTCGGCCGAGCGGCTGCTCCCCGAGCTCGATGTCGCCCAGCTCGATGCGCTCGAGGAAGAGGCCATCTTCATCCTGCGCGAGACCGTCGCCGCGTTCGAGCGGCCGGCGCTGCTGTTCTCGAGCGGCAAGGATTCGTGCGTCGTCCTGCACCTGGCCGAGAAGGCGTTCAAGTTGGCCGGCCAGACCGGAATGCGGCTGCCCTTCCCGCTCCTGCACGTCGACACCGGCCACAACTTTCCCGAGGTGATCTCGTTTCGCGACCGGCGTGTCGCCGAGCTCGGCGAGCGGCTGATCGTGGCCCACCTCGACGACTCGATCGCGCGCGGCACGGTGCGGCTCGGCTCGGCCGGCGAGTCGCGCAACGGGCACCAGAGCGTGACGCTGATGGAAGCCATCGACGAGCACCGATTCGACGTGCTGATCGGCGGCGCCCGGCGCGACGAGGAGAAGGCACGCGCCAAGGAACGCATCCTCTCGCACCGCGACAGCTTCGGCCAGTGGCAGCCGAAGGAGCAGCGGCCGGAGCTCTGGACGCTCTTCAACACGCGGCTCAAGCCCGGCGAGCACATGCGCGCCTTCCCGATCAGCAACTGGACCGAGCTCGACGTCTGGCTCTACATCCAGCGCGAGCGCATCCCGTTGCCGAGCCTGTACTACACGCACCGGCGCGACGTCGTGCGCAGGAAGGGGCTGCTGGTGCCGGTGACCGAGCTCACGCCGCCGGCCGACGGCGATGCGGTCGAGTCCGTCGACGTGCGCTTTCGCACCGTCGGCGACATCACCTGCACCTGCCCGGTCGAGAGCTTTGCCCGGAACGCGGCCGACGTGGTCGGCGAGACGCTCGCCGTGACCGTGAGCGAACGCGGCGCGACCCGCATGGACGACCGCACCTCCGACGCATCGATGGAGCGGCGCAAGAAAGAGGGCTACTTCTGATGAGCGCCTTGCTCGCCGACCTCCGCACAGCCGACTCGCCCGACCCGGCGGGCTTCGCGACCGACGGCTCGCCGCCGGCCGCCACGACGCCCGCCGGCCCGACCCTCGGCGCGCGGAAGCCGCTGCGCTTCCTGACCGCGGGCTCGGTCGACGACGGCAAGAGCACGCTGATCGGTCGCCTCCTGCTCGACAGCCGCGCCATCCTGGCCGACCAGCTCGACATGCTCGAGACGCGCGCCGCCGGCGCGCCGATCGATCTGTCGCTGCTCACCGACGGCCTCGAGGCGGAGCGCGAGCAGGGCATCACCATCGACGTCGCCTTCCGCTACTTCGCGACGCGCGAGCGCAAGTTCGTGATCGCCGATGCGCCGGGCCACGAGCAGTACACGCGCAACATGGTCACCGCCGCCGCCGGCAGCGATGCCGCCGTCGTCCTCGTCGACGCGACCAAGCTCGCGCTCGACACCGGCCCGAACGACCACGTCGCGCTGCTGCCGCAGACCCGGCGCCACGCCTTGCTCGCGCAACTCCTGCGCGTGCCGCACATCGTCTTCGCGGTCAACAAGCTCGACGCCGTCGCCGATCCGGCGCGCGCCTTCGCGCAGATCCGGGAGGCGCTGGCCGCCTTCGCCGACGAGGCCGGCATCGTGCCGGCCGGCATCGTTCCGATCTCGGCCCTGCGCGGCGACAACGTGACGCGTCCGGCTCCGCTCGACGGCTACGACGGCCCGACGCTGCTGGCCCTGCTCGAACAGCTGCCCGACGACGCGGAGCCGCTGCACGGCAGCGCGCTGCTGCCGGTGCAGTACGTCGCCAGCGCCAGCCTCGACGTCGCCAGTGGCGCCGGCCATCGGCCGCGCGTGCTGTGGGGCCGCATCGCCCGCGGCAGCATCGCCGCGGGCGACACGCTCGCCGTGTTCCCGAGCGGCGAAGTCGCCCGGGTCGCCGAGCTCTATCTCGCCGGGCAGCGTGTCGACCGCGTCGAGGCGGGCCGCTCGGCCGGCGTCGTCTTCGATCGCCAGCTCGACGTCTCGCGCGGCGACTGGCTGGCCGCGCCGGGCACCGTCCATCCGTCGTCGCGCTTCACGGCGACGCTGGCCTGGCTCGACACCGAGCCGGCCGTCGTCGGCCGCAAGTACTGGCTGCGCCATGGCAACCGCTGGCTGCAGGGCCGCATCGTCTCGGTCGAGAGCCGGCTCGACATCGCCACGCTGGCGCGTCACGACGCGGCGCAGCTGGCCGTCAACGACATCGGCGAGGTGACCTTCGAGACGCAGCAGCCACTGCCGCTCGAGAGCTTCGCCGGCCAGCGTGTCGCCGGATCGCTGCTGGTCGTCGACCCGGCCACCAACCGCACGAGCGGCGCCCTGCTGGTCCAGCACGCGGCCTGAACGCAAGCGAGGCTATTTGCCGGGGTAGGGCCCGAATTTCCTGGCGTCCCAGCTCAGCCCGACGTGCGTTCCCGGGTCGAACGCGTTGCCCTTCTCGACGTCGACCGTCGCACCGCTCTTCGTGTAGAAGATGACGGCGCCGTCGTCGGTCTTCATCTCGCCATTGGCGTCGGCCAGGTTCTTGCGGTACCACGCACAGACCGCGTCCTGGGAGTCCCTGGTGACGATGACGACCGTGCCGGGACTCTGCTTGCCGACCTTGGTCACGTTGGCGCTGTAGAACGGCACCGGAGGCTGCGCCCCGACGACGCCGGACAGGCCCGCCAGACAAGCCGCGACCAGCCAGACCCTGAGATGTGTCATGCGGTTCCCCTCGATGCCGTCGCGACGACGGTCATCTTCAAGAACCGGAAAGTCGGCCGGTTCCCGCCATCCGCTACTTCGCGCCGTAGATCTGGTCGAACACGCCGCCGTCGGCGAAGTGCGTCTTCTGCGCCTTGGCCCAGCCGCCGAACACCTGGTCGACCGTGAA
>CAZZVH010000187.1:0-7337 GCA_964657365.1 uncultured Burkholderiaceae bacterium | reverse complement strand
TCGGCGACCACGCCCCGGTGGTGGTCGACGAGCCGCTGCATCTGTTCGGCGAGAACACGGCGCCCGCGCCGGGCGAGATCGTGCTGGCGGCGCTCGGCGGGTGCCTGGCGGTCGGCATCACGGCGGTCGCGACCTGGAAGCAGGTGCGGCTCTCGAAACTCGAGCTCCTGCTGGAAGGCGACATCGGCAACCCGGCCGCCTGGGGCGCCGGCGGCGCGGCGAAGACGGCGGGCGACATGGGCTTCCAGGCGATCCGGGTCAAGGTCGTGATCGAGGGCGACGCGCCACGCGAGACCCTCGACGAGATCGTGCAGCACGCCAACGCGTTCTCGCCGGTCGCCAACAGCATGCGCAATCCGATCCCGCTCGAGATCGCGCTCGGCTGACGCCGGCTCGCCGGCACTCGACACGCCATGTCCGCCGTCCTCGACATCGAACCGGCCGCCACGGCGCAGCGCGACGCGGCGGCGATGCTGCGCGCCGTGCGCGAGATCGCGGCCGGCCCGCTGGCCGACCTGGCGAGCGACATCGATCGCCAGGGCGTGTACCCACGATCGATCCTGCAGCGGCTCGGCAGCGTCGGCGGGCTCTCGGCGCATCTCGCGATCGACGGCGAGGCCGACTACGGCGCGGCGATCCAGGCGATCGCGGAGATCTCGCGCGTCTGCGGCGCCACCGGCTTCATGGCGTGGTGCCACGCCGTCTGCGGCCTCTACATGGAGCAGTCGGGCAACCCGGCGCTGCTCGGCCGGCGGCTGCACGACCACGCGATCGCGGCCACGCTCGGCGGCACCGGCATGAGCAATCCGATGAAGACCTTCGCCGGCATCGAGACCATGCTGCTGAAGGCACGCCGCTCCGGCGACGGCTGGCTGGTCGACGGTGCCTTGCCGTGGGTCAGCAACCTCGGGCCGGATCACTCGTTCGGGGCCGTCGCCTCCGTCGAGGCGGACGGCGGCGAGCCGGCGCGCGAGATCATGTTCATGGTCCGTTGCGACGGACCGGGCGTGGAGTTGAAGCCGTGTCCGTCGTTCTCGGCGATGGAAGGCACGAACACCTGGGCGGTGCGGCTGAAGGGCGCGCAGATCGGCTCCGAGGACATGATCGCCGACCCGGTGCGACCCTTCATCGGCCGCATCCGCGCCGCCTTCGTGCTGCTGCAGTGCGGCATGGGCCTCGGCGTCGCCCAGGGCGCGATCGATTCGATGTGGGAGGTCGAGCGGCAGCTCGGCCACGTCAACGAATTCCTGGACGAACGGCCCGACACGCTGCAGAACGAACTCGATGCCTTGAGCGAGCGGACCCTGCGACTGGCCGCCACGCCCTACGCGGGCGACCGCGAGTTCGTGATCGACGTGCTCGACGCGCGGGCCCACGCCTCGGAGCTCTCGCTGCGTGCCGCCCAGTCGGCGCTCCTGCATGCCGGGGCGCGTGGTTACCTGATGACGTCGCCCGTGCAACGGCGTGTGCGCGAATCGCACTTCGTCGCCATCGTCACGCCGGCCCTCAAGCACCTGCGCAAGGAAATCGCACGGCTGAGCGCGCCGGAGATGCCGGGGTGAATGCCGAGGTCGTCGCGCTGGTCTGGCGCAAGTTCATCTGCCGGGCCTGCGGCCTGATCTACGACGAAGCCGTCGGCGACGCCGACAGTGGCCTCGCGGCCGGAACCCGCTGGGAAGACATCGCCGACGACTGGGCCTGCCCGCTTTGCGGCGTGACCAAAGCCGACTTCGAACCGTACGACGATGTGCCCCTCGTGCGCTCGACATCCCGCGGCGGATCGGCGCACGCATCGCGACCGACCCGCATCGGCGGGCGCGGCGATGCCGGCGTCGTGATCGTCGGCGCGGGCCGCGCGGGCTGGCAGACCGCGGCGGCCCTGCGCGAGCGCGACCCCGACCTGGCGATCACGATGGTGAGCGCCTGCGACGCTTCCGTCTACGACAAGCCGCAGCTCTCTGTGGTGCACGCACGGAAGCTCGACACGGACGGCCTCGTCAAGGAAAGCGGCCTCGACGCGGCCGATCGGCTCGGCGTGCGGCTGCTGGCGAACACCGCCGCCGTCCGGATCGACGCGGCGGCATCGCAATTGCGCACGACGCGCGGCAGCCTGCGCTATCGCCATCTCGTGCTGGCGCACGGCGCTGAGCCGCGTGCCGTCGCGAGCCTGCCTGCCGCGCTCTGCTGGCGCATCAACCATCTCGACGCGTATCTGCGCTTTCGCAGCCTGCTCGACGCGTCGGCCGACATCGTGATCGTCGGCGCCGGTCTGGTCGGCTCCGAGCTCGCCAACGACCTCGCGATCGCCGGCCACCACGTCGCCTTGCTCGATGTCGAAGACCGCCCGATCGCCGCGCTGCTCGATCCCGATCGTTCTGCCTCGCTGCTCGATGCCTGGCGCGATCTGCCGTTGCGCTTCGAGGGCGGCGTGCGAGTCCACAGCGTCACGCGCACGAGCCCGACCCGGATCGCCGTCCTCGCCGACGACGGACGCCGCTTCGACGCGGCGCACGTGATCGCCGCCACCGGCTTGGCGACGTCATCGCGGCTCTCGGACAGCGCCGGGCTGGACTGGAACAACGGCATCGCCGTCGATCCCGACACGCTGGCCACGAGCGTGGCCAACATCCACGCGCTCGGCGACTGCATCAGCGTCGGCGGCCAGGCGCATCGCTACATCGAGCCGATCGGCCGGCAGGCCCGCCTCGTCGCCGACCGCATCGTCGGAAGAGACGCGGCGCCCTACCGCGCCTCGCGTCCCCCCATCCGCATCAAGACCAGTTCGCTCCCTTTCACCGTCTGACCGACGGATCCTCACTCGAAGCGCTACAACGCCTCCGGCAGAGACGCGAGCAAAGCGAAGCGCACGAGCCCGGCCGAGATGAGCGACGCCGCGGAGCGGTGATCGCTCGATCGAGGCCAAGCTGACCGGACGCGCGGAGCGTGCTCCGCGTCAGTAGGTCTTGTACGGAAGGAACTTGCCGGACATCTTGATCGAGACACGGTCGCCCTTCTCGTGCGGCTCGCGCTTCATGTCCATGTGGAAGTCGATCGCACTCATGATGCCGTCGCCGAATTCCTCGTGGATCAGCTCCTTGAAGGTCGTGCCGTAGACGCTGATCAGCTCGTAGAAGCGGTAGATCAGCGGATCGGTCGGCACCGACGTGGGCAGGGAGCCCTTGTAAGGCACCACCTGCAGCCAGGTGCGCTCGGTCTCGTCGAGATCGAACAGCTCGCCGATGACGCCGGCCTGCTCCGCGGTGAAGGTCATCTGGCCGAGGCAGCCTGCGGTGACCCACTCCTTGCTGAGGCCCACCTTGGCGGCGACGTCGCCCCATTTGAGGCCCTTGGCGACCTTGGCGAGGATGATCTTCTCAGTGACGGCGAGACGGCTCATGGATGTTCTCCGGTGACGGGTTGGGGACGAAGTGAACGGATCAGGCGCGCGGCCAGCGGAACTTGCGGTCGGTCTCGGCGATGGCGACGTCGTTGATGCTCGCCTCGCGGCGGCGCATGAGGCCGCGCTCGTCGAATTCCCATTGCTCGTTGCCGTGGCACCGCCACCACATGCCGCCAGCATCGTGGCATTCGTACTCGAAGCGCACCGAGATGCGGTTGTCGGTGAAGGCCCAGAGCTCCTTCTTCAGGCGGTAGTCGAGCTCGCGCTCCCACTTCTTGACGAGGAAGGCGCGGATCGCGCTGCGGCCGGAGAAGAAATCGCTGCGGTTGCGCCAGACCGAATCCTCGGTGTAGGCAGCGGCGCAGCGATCGGGGTCGCAGCTGTTCCAGGCGTCTTCGGCCTTCTGCACCTTCTCGGTGGCGGTCTCGGCGGTGAAGGGTGGGAAAGGCGGTCGGGCGTCGCTCATCGGGTCGTCCTCTCAAAGGGGTCGGGGCTTCATGCGGACCACGTTCCTGGCGGTCGCGGTCGCCTCGATGGCGGCATCATCGTCCAGCCCGGGCGAAACCGTGGGCGCGACCCCGGCGGCGCGGCCATGCGACAGATCCTTCGACCGGGAGACGAGGAAATCGACGAGATGGTTGCGGATGCGGTAGTACTGCGGGTCGTGGTGCAGCGTCGCCCGCTGGCGATCGCGCGACATGGTGTTGCGGACGATCTCGCCGATGCCGGCGCGCGGGCCGTTGCTCATCAGCAGGATGCGGTCGGCGAGGAGAATGGCTTCGTCGACATCGTGCGTGATCATGAAGACGGTCTGGCGCGTCTCGGCGCAGATGCGCAGCAGCTCGTCCTGGATGGTGCCGCGGGTGAGCGCGTCGAGCGCGCCGAAGGGCTCGTCGAGCAGCAGCATCTTCGGCTCGATCGCGAACGCGCGGGCGATGCCGACACGCTGCTTCATGCCTCCGGAGAGCGCCGACGGTTTCTTGTCGATCGCCGCACCGAGCCCGACCAGTTCCACGTACTTCTCGACCTGCGCATCGACCTGCGCCAAGGTCCAGTCGAGCCACTTGCTGCGCACCGCGAACGCGATGTTGCTGCGCACGGTCAACCACGGCATCAGCGCGTGGCCCTGGAAGACGACGCCGCGCTCCAGGCTCGGCCCCGAGATCTCGCGGCCGGCCATGATGACGTGGCCGTCGCTCGCCGTCTCGAGGCCGGCGAGCACGTTCAGGATGGTCGTCTTGCCGCACCCCGAGTGGCCGACGATGCAGACGAATTCGCCCTGCGCGATGTCGAAGCTCACATGCTCGAACACCGGCTCGGTCGATCCCGCATAGGTCTTGCCGAGCGATTCGACGCGCACGAAGCCCGCCCGGCGCGTGTCGCCGCCGGCGGTCGCGTCGGCAGCGACCTCAGTCGACATACGACACCGCCTTCTGCGCCCTTGCGAACGCCATGTCGAGCAGCATGCCGACGACACCGATCACGAGGATCGCGAACACGACGCTGCTGAGCGCCAGGTTGTTCCACTCGTTCCAGACGAAGTAGCCGATGCCCGTGCCGCCCACCAGCATCTCGGCGGCGACGATGACGAGCCAGGCGATGCCCATCGAGATGCGCATGCCGGTGAGGATGGTCGGCGCCGCGGCCGGCAGGATCACCTGCAGCGCCTTGCGCATCGGCCTGACCTCGAGGGTCCTGGCGACGTTGAGCCATTCGCGCCGCACGTTCGAGACCCCGAACGCGGTGTTGATCAGCATCGGCCAGACCGAGCAGATGAAGATCACGAAGATGCCCGAGACCGACGAATCCTTGATCGTGTAGAGCGCGATCGGCATCCAGGCCAGCGGCGAGATCGGCTTGAGCACCTGGATGAACGGATCGAGCGCACGGTGGAGAAGCGGGCCCATGCCGATCAGGAAGCCGAGCGGGATCGCGACGATCGCGGCCAGCCCGAAGCCGAGCGCGACCCGCAGCAGGGACCAGCCGAGCTGGATGCCGATGCCCTTGTCGTTGGGCCCGTTGTCGTAGAACGGGTGGGCGAGGTTCGCGGCGATGGTCGCGCCGAGCTGCGACAGCGTCGGGAAGCCGCCGTTCTTCGGCGCCGCCGCGGCCGGATCCTTGCCGAGCATCTTCTGGTATTCGATCTGCTCGGCCGTGAGCGTCACCGCCGGCGCCGTGCTCACGGCCGGCAGCGTCGCCACGTGCCAGATCGCCAGCAGCACGACGAGGATCAGCGCCGAGAGGGCGCCGGCGCGCAGGCTCAGGCGGTGATCGGCGTTCATCGCAGGTGTCTCCCCCGTCGCGTTCCGCCCGATCAGGCCTTGCTGATCGCGAAGCTCGCCGCATAGGCTTCGGGCTTCGCCGGATCGAACTCTCTGCCCATCACCCGGTACTTCCGGTAGGCACCTTCGGGCACCTTCTCGTCGAGCGCCTTCATCTGCTTCTTCGCGTCGGTGAGCAGGAACACCTGCTCGGCGATCTGCCTGTAGTTCACGTCGCCCTTGACGTAGCCCCAGCGCTTCATCTGCGTCAGCATCCAGACCGCCATGCTCTGCCAGGGCACCGGGTCGAAGTCGGTCCGGTCGGGCACGTTCTTCACGTTGCCGAGCCCGTCGGCGAACTTGCCGGTGAGCACCTGCTGCAGCACCGTCTCCGGCTGGTTCAGATAGGCCGCCGGGGCGATGACCTTGGCGATCAGCTCGCGGTTCTTCGGGTCGCGCGCCATGTTGGCCGCGGTGAGCACCGCGCGATAGAGCGCCGCGAAGGTGTTCGGGTTCTGCTGGATGAAGGCCTCGCTGGTGCCGAAGGCGCAGCACGGGTGGCCGTCCCAGATGTCCTTCGAGAGCAGGTGGATGAAGCCGACCTCGTCGTACACCGCGCGCTGGTTGAAGGGGTCGGGGCCGAGGAAGCCGTCGACGTTGCCGGCGCGCAGGTTGGCCACCATCTCCGGCGGCGGCACGACGCGCAACTGGACGTCGGTATCAGGATTGAGCCCCGCTTCCGCCAGGTAGTAGCGGAGCAGGAAGTTGTGCATCGAGTACTCGAACGGGATCGCGAACTTGAAGCCCTTCCAGTGCTTCGGGTCGCGGTTGTCCTTGTGCTTCATGGCCAGGGTGATCGCCTGGCCGTTGATGTTCTGGATCGTCGCCACGCGCATCGGCTGCGCCACCGAGCCCAGGCCCATCGAGATGGCGAGCGGCATCGGCGACAGGAAGTGCGTCGCGTCGTATTCCCGGTTCAGCATCTTGTCGCGGATCAGCGCCCAGCCCGCCGTCTTCGTCAGCTGGACGTTGAGGCCCTGCTGACGATAGAAGCCGAGCGGGTCGGCCATGATCAGCGGCGTCGCGCAGGTGATGGCGATGAAGCCCACCTTGAGATCCTTCTTCTCGAGTGGTCCGGTCTCGGCGGCCATCGCTTCGAGGGCGCCGATCGGCAGCAGCGAGGCGATCGCCGCCCGCGCCGTCCCGGCGCCGACGGCCTGCAGGAAGCGCCGCCGCAACGGCTCGCTCGGCAGCAGCGCCTTGACCAGCGTTCGCTCGACCAGCGCCGAGAGCGACGCGGGCTCGCCGTCGAAGGCCGTCGCCGGCGGCTCGGCAGCGTTCTCGCCGTGCGCCGTGGTCGCGTGCAAGCCGCCGCAAGCACACCGCATGGCCAGGGGCCGGCCGGCGTCGTAGGGGTCGTGGGGCGCGGTCATCGACGGCTCGTGGTGGCATGCATGCCTGCACGTTGTGCAAGCGCCATGCCATCCTCGATGCCGTCGTGCGCCGCAGCCGCCGGCGCAACGGTCAGCGCGAAAAAGTCAGTGCGAAAAACCCGGCAGCGTGGCGATGAAGGCGTCGACCGTGTCGGTGTATTCGCCCGGCCCTCCGAGGGTGGCGTTGATTTCCCCGTGCGAGAGCGCCTCGCCGTGGACACGGGCGCTCAGGCCGAGCGCGGT
>CAZZVH010000186.1:0-7355 GCA_964657365.1 uncultured Burkholderiaceae bacterium | reverse complement strand
TCAGGAGACGCAATGATCCTCGTCACCACAAAGGCCCGCGAGGTCGCGGAGCGTCTGGCGGCCGAAGCTGCGGCTGCTGCCGCTGCCCCCCCGGTCAAGCCGACGAAGGCGCCGAAGGGTGAAGTCGCCGAGGCCAAGGTCGAGGAAGCCAAGCCGGCTGTCGTCGAGCCCGTGAAGCCGGCGCTGCGCGTCGTCAAGGCAGGCACGATCGAGAACGAAGAGAAGCAGCGCGCCGCCGATCTGGCCAAGCGCCGCAAGGCCGCCGAAGACGAGGCCGCCGCCATTCGCACCATGATGAACGCGCCCAAGAAGGTGCTGGTCGCGAAGAAGCCGGAAGAGGTCAAGCCGGCCGAGGCTGCCAAGGAAGCCATCAAGGGCACGATCCACAAGAAGGCGGGCACGCCAGGCGCAGCCGCGCCCGGCGCCGTCGCCAAGCCGGGCGACAAGAAGTCGATCAAGTCGGAAAAGCTCTCGTCGAGCTGGGCCGACGACGCCGCGAAGAAGCGTGCGCTCAAGGCCGCCCCGCGCGGTGCGCCGGGTGCCGGCCGGGCCGGCTGGCGCGCGCCCCGTGCCGGCCGCCGCGGCGACCGCAACGACGGTGCGCCGAGCTCGTTCATCGCCCCGGCCGAGTTCCAGGCCCAGGAAGTGCACATCCCGGAGACGATCTCCGTCGCCGACCTGGCGCACAAGATCTCGGTCAAGGCCTCCGAAGTCATCAAGCAGTTGATGAAGCTGGGCCAGATGGTCACCATCAACCAGCAGCTCGACCAGGAGACGGCGATGATCGTCGTCGAGGAGATGGGCCACACCGCGATGGCGGCCAAGCTCGACGATCCCGACGCCTTCCTCGAGGAAGAGAACGAGGCCGATTCGGAGCACGAGTCGTTGCCGCGGGCACCGGTCGTCACCGTCATGGGCCACGTCGACCACGGCAAGACCTCGCTGCTCGACTACATCCGCACCAGCCGCGTCGCCGCCGGTGAGGCGGGCGGCATCACGCAGCACATCGGCGCGTATCACGTCGAGACGCCGCGCGGCATGATCACCTTCCTCGACACGCCGGGCCACGCCGCCTTCACGGCGATGCGTGCGCGCGGCGCCAAGGCGACCGACATCGTCATCCTCGTCGTCGCTGCCGACGACGGCGTCATGCCTCAGACCAAGGAAGCGATCTCGCACGCCAAGGCCGCGGGCGTGCCGATCGTCGTGGCGATGAACAAGATCGACAAGCCGGAAGCGAACATCGAGCGCCTGAAGTCGGAGCTGGTGGCCGAGCAGGTCGTGCCCGAGGATTTCGGCGGCGATTCGCCATTCGTCGGCGTCTCGGCCAAGACCGGCCAGGGCATCGACACGCTGCTCGAGCAGGTGCTGCTGCAGGCGGAAGTGCTCGAGCTCAAGGCGCCGAAGGAAGCGATGGCCAAGGGCATCGTCATCGAGGCCCAGCTCGACAAGGGCCGCGGCCCGGTCGCCACGGTGCTGGTGCAGAGCGGCACCCTGAAGCGCGGCGACGTCGTGCTCGCGGGCTCCAGCTTCGGCCGCGTCCGCGCGATGCTCGACGAAGACGGCAAGCCGGTGCTCGAGGCCGGCCCGTCGATCCCGGTCGAGATCCAGGGCCTCACGGAAGTGCCGCAGGCCGGCGACGAGTTCATGGTGCTCGGCGACGAGCGCCGCGCCCGCGAGATCGCGACCTTCCGCCAGGGCAAGTACCGTGACGTGAAGCTGGCCAAGCGCCAGGCCGCGAACCTCGAGAACATGATGGACCAGATGGGGCAGGGCGCCAAGCAGGTGCTCCCGCTCATCGTCAAGGCCGACGTGCAGGGCTCGCAGGAAGCGCTGGCGCAATCGCTGCTCAAGCTCTCGACCGACGAGGTCAAGGTGCAGATCGTGCACGCCGCCGTGGGCGGCGTGAGCGAGAGCGACATCAACCTCGCGATCGCCTCGAAGGCCGTCATCGTCGCCTTCAACGTGCGCGCCGATGCGGGCTCGCGCAAGCTGGCCGAGAACAACGGCGTCGACATCCGCTACTACAACATCATCTACGACGCGGTCGACGAGATCAAGGCGGCGATGACGGGGATGCTCGCGCCCGAGCAGCGCGAGGAAACGATCGGCACGGCCGAGATCCGCACCGTGTTCGTGGCGTCGAAGATCGGCACCGTCGCCGGCTCGATGGTCACGGCCGGCCTGGTCCGCCGCGGTTCGCGCTTCCGCCTCCTGCGCGAGAACATCGTCATCTACACGGGCGAGGTCGAATCGGTTCGCCGCATGAAGGACGACGTCCGCGAAGTGGCGGCCGGCTTCGAGTGCGGCATCAAGCTGAAGAACTACAACGACATCAAGGAAGGCGACCTGCTCGAGTTCTTCGAGGTCAAGGAAGTCGCCCGAACGCTGTAGGCGGCCCCGGCTTCATCCGAACCCCGCCCTCCACAAGACGGCGGGGTTCTTCTTTGAGGCCGCGCAACGCGCGACACCACACACCATGCGTCACAAACGATCCATTCCGAACCGGGGCTTTCGCGTCGCCGACCAGATCCAGCGCGACGTCGCCGATCTGATCCGCGACCTGAAGGATCCGCGCATCGGCATGGTCACGATCCACGCGGTCGAGGTGACGCCCGACTACGCCCACGCGACCGTCTTCTTCTCGGTGCTGGTCGGCGATTCGGCGGAGTGCGAGATCGCGTTGAACGAGGCGGCCGGCTTCATCCGCAACGGGCTCTTCAAGCGGTTGCAGATCCACACCGTGCCGACGCTGCACTTCAAGTTCGACCGGACCACGGAACGCGCCGCCGAGCTGACGGCGCTGATCGCCCAGGCCAATTCGACGCGGGCCAGGGAAGACTAATGGCGGCCCGCCCGATGGTTCCCCGCAAGCCGCGCCGCGCCATCGACGGCGTGCTGGTGCTCGACAAGCCGATCGGCGTGTCGAGCAACACGGCATTGCAGATCGCCAAGCGGTTGCTGGGCGCCGAGAAGGCCGGGCACACCGGCACGCTCGATCCGCTCGCCACCGGCGTGCTGCCGCTCTGCTTCGGCGCCGCGACCAAGCTCGCGCAGGTCAGCCTCGACGCCGACAAGCGCTACCTCGCGACGCTGCACTTCGGCGTCACGACGACGACCGGCGACCTCGAAGGCGACGTCGTCCGCTCGGCGCCGGCGAGCGTCGGCCGCGCCGAGCTCGACGCCGCTTGCCGCCGTTTCACCGGCGCGTTGCGGCAGCGCCCGCCGATGCATTCGGCGCTCAAGAAAGACGGCAAGCCGCTCTACGAATACGCCCGCGCCGGCATCGAGGTCGAACGCGCGGAGCGCGACGTGACAGTGCATGCGATCGAGGTCGTCGAGGGCGATGGCGACCGCTGGACCATCGACGTCGCCTGCAGCAAGGGCACCTACATCCGCACGCTGGCCGAAGACATCGGCGACGCGCTCGGCTGCGGTGCGCACCTCGCGGCGCTGCGCCGCACCGGCAGCGGCCATCTCTCGCTGGCCGACGCGGTGACCGTCGAGGCGCTCGAAGCCATGCCCGAGGCAGAGCGTGCGTCGTTCCTGCTGCCCACCGACGCGCTGGTCGCGCACTGGCCGTCCGTGCATCTCGGCGACGAGGAGGCCGGCAAGTTCCTGACCGGCATGCGCCGCCCGACCGATTTCGCCGACGCGCCGTCCGTGCGCGTGTACGGGCCCGACGCGGCATTCCTCGGCATCGCCCACATTGCCGGCGGCGAGCTCATCGCCACCCGCCTGCTCAGTCCCGCCGAGGTCGGCCGCATCGCTGCGCCGTCCCGCCCCACACCCCATTTCGCATCCGCATCCGCAGGCCTCACGTCATGACTCGCCAGATCAGAAACATCGCCATCATCGCCCACGTCGACCACGGCAAGACCACGCTGGTCGACCAGCTGCTGCGGCAGAGCGGCACCTTCCGCGCCAACGAGAAGGTGTCCGAGCGCGTCATGGATTCGAACGATCTCGAACGCGAGCGCGGCATCACGATCCTGGCCAAGAACTGCGCCGTGGAGTGGAAGGGCACGCACATCAACATCGTCGACACGCCCGGCCACGCCGACTTCGGCGGCGAGGTCGAGCGGGTGCTGTCGATGGTCGATTCGGTGCTGCTGCTGGTCGATGCCGTGGAAGGGCCGATGCCGCAGACGCGCTTCGTCACCAAGAAGGCGCTGGCGCTCGGGCTGAAGCCGATCGTCGTCGTCAACAAGGTCGACCGTCCTGGCGCGCGTGAGGACTACGTCGTCAACGCCACCTTCGATCTCTTCGACAAGCTCGGCGCGACCGAGGAGCAGCTCGACTTCCCGGTGATCTACGCCTCCGGCCTGAACGGCTGGGCGACGCTGGCCAAGGGCGAGACCGGCACCGATCTCGCGCCGCTGTTCGATGCGGTCCTGCAGCACGTGCCGGCCCACGCCGGCTCGCCGACCGATCCGCTGCAACTGCAGATCTGCTCGCTCGACTACTCGACGTACGTCGGCCGGATCGGCATCGGCCGCATCAACCAGGGCACGCTCAAGCCGATGCAGGACGTCGCGCTGTATTCCGGCCCCGATTCGACGCCGATCAAGGCCCGCGTCAACCAGGTACTGAAGTTCGAAGGCCTCGAGCGGCAGCAGGCGACCGAGGCCGGCCCCGGCGACATCGTGCTGATCAACGGCATCGAAGGCATCGGCGTCGGCGTCACGCTCACCAGCCTGGAAGACCCGAAGCCGCTGCCGATGCTGGTCGTCGACGAGCCGACGCTGACGATGAACTTCTGCGTCAACAACTCGCCGCTGGCCGGGCGCGAAGGCAAGTTCATCACCAGCCGCCAGATCCGCGACCGTCTCGACCGCGAGCTGCAGTCGAACGTGGCGCTGAAGGTGCGCGACACCGACGAAGACGGCATCTTCGAGGTCATGGGCCGCGGCGAGCTCCACCTCACGATCCTGCTCGAGAACATGCGCCGCGAGGGCTACGAGCTGGCCGTCTCGAAGCCGCGCGTGGTCTTCCACGAGGTCGATGGCGCGAGGCAGGAGCCGATCGAGCAGGTCACCGCCGACGTCGAAGACCAGCACCAGGGCGCCGTGATGCAGGCGCTCGGCGAGCGCAAGGCCGAGCTCGTCAACATGGAGCCGGACGGCATGGGCCGGGTGCGCCTCGAGTACAAGATTCCGGCGCGCGGCCTGATCGGCTTCCAGAACGAGTTCCTGAACCTGACCCGCGGCACCGGCCTCATCAGCAACATCTTCGACAGCTACGAGGCCTACAAGGGCGAGATCGAAGGCCGCAAGAACGGCGTGCTGATCAGCCAGGACGACGGCGAGGCGGTGACCTATTCGCTCGGCAAGCTCGACGACCGCGGCCGCATGTTCGTGAAGGCGGGCGACCCGTTGTACGAAGGCATGATCATCGGCATCCACAGCCGCGACAACGACCTGGTGGTCAATGCCGTGCGCGGCAAGCAGCTCACCAACTTCCGCGTCTCCGGCAAGGAAGACGCGATCAAGATCACGCCGCCGATCCAGCTGACGCTCGAGTACGCGGTGGAGTTCATCGCCGACGACGAGCTCGTCGAGATCACGCCGAAATCGATCCGGATCCGCAAGCGCCACCTGAAGGAGCACGAGCGGAAGAAGGCGTCGCGCGACTATTGAGCACCGGGACTGGCTCACTCGGCGAGCCTCCGGGTGGATAGAGTAGGCGCAGATCCGCGGCGAACCGCCGGGGGTCGGGAAGCACACCACCCGGCATGACCAGCGACATCCGTCCCGGATTGCTCGTCCTCCACGGCAACCGCCTGGAGGCGCTGCGCGATGCAGTGAGCGCGTGGCTCGTGCGGCAGCCGCTCCGCCCGCTCGAGGAAGAGATCTTTCTCGTGCAGAGCAATGGTGCGGCCGAGTGGCTGAAGATGTCGCTGGCATCCATCAGCGGCATCTGTGCCGCGAGCCGCGTCGAGCTGCCGGCGCGCTTCCTGTGGCGTGCCTACCGGCAGATGCTGGGGCCGGGCGCGGTGCCGTCGTCGTCGCCACTGGAGAAATCGGCACTGGTCTGGCGCCTCATGCGCCTCTTGCCCAGCCGGCTCGACCAGCCCCCCTTCGAGCCGATCGCCCGCTTCCTGCAGGGCGACGAACTCGGTCGGCGCCTCCAGCTCGCCGAGCGCGTCGCCGACCTCTACGACCAGTACCAGGTGTACCGGTCCGACTGGCTCGAGGCCTGGGCGAGGGGCCGGGACGTCCTGCGCTCGCCTGGCGGTGCCGAGCGCGCGCTGCCGGACGACCAGCGTTGGCAGGCGGCGCTCTGGCGCGATCTGCTGTCGGAGCTGAGCGACGAGGAGCGGCATGCCACGCGCGCGCAGGTGCATCGCGGCTTCATCGCCGCACTCGCGCGCGGCGACGAGCCGCACGGCGCCTTGCCGCGCCGCATCGTGCTCTTCGGCGCCTCGCACGTGCCCGGCCAGACGCTCGAGGCACTGGCGGCGCTGTCGCGACGCGTGCAGGTCCTGCTCGCGATTCCGAACCCCTGCCGATTCCATTGGGCCGACATCATGGAGGGACGCGACCTGATGCAGCCTGCCGGTCGTCGACACGCGCTGCGGGGCGGCCTCGACCTCGCTTCCGTTCCGCTCGACGCGATGCACGCCCACGCGCATCCGCTGCTGGCCGCCTGGGGCCGCCAGGGCCGCGACTTCATGCGCCAGCTCGACGCTTTCGACGACGCGGAGCGCTCGAGGAATCAGTTCGACGTGCCGCGCATCGACCTGTTCGACGAGGGACCGGGCTCGACCATGCTGGAGCAGGTCCAGGCCACGATCCGCGACCTCGTGCCGCTGGCCGAGCATCCGCCGGAAATCGCTTCGACCGACGACCGGTCGATCGTCTTCCACGTCGCCCACAACCCGCAGCGCGAGGTCGAGGTGCTGCACGACCAGCTGCTGTCCTTGTTGGCCGAGAAGACCTCGGTCAATGCGCTCAGGCCGCGTGACGTGATCGTCATGGTGCCGGACATCGAGACCTTCGCGCCGGCCATCCGTGCCGTGTTCGGGCAGCACGCGCCCGGCGACGCGCGGCGCATTCCGTTCGCCATCGTCGACATCCGGAACCGCGGCAACGATCAACTCGTCGTCGCGCTCGAATGGCTGTTGCGCGCGCCTGCCCAGCGCTTCCGGCTCTCCGACGTGAAAGACCTGCTGGAGGTCCCCGCGATCGCGCGCCGCTTCGGCCTCGAAGACGCCGACCTGCCCCGGCTCGCACGCTGGATCGAGGAGTCCGGCGTGCGCTGGGGGCTCGACCTGGACCAGCGGACCGGCCTCGGCCTGGACGCGTGCGGCGAGCAGAACACCTGGCTGTTCGGCCTGCGCCGGATGCTTCTCG
>CAZZVH010000185.1:0-7364 GCA_964657365.1 uncultured Burkholderiaceae bacterium | reverse complement strand
GTTCAGTTCGGCGAGCTCGGCCTGCGTGAAGCGGATCGAAGCCGCGCCGATGTTGCGAAGCGCGTGGCCGGAAGGCAGCTCGTCGGACTTAGCGCGCTCACGCGGCCAGGCGAGTCGCCTTGACGCGCGCGATCGCGAGCTGCGCGGTCTCCTCGACCGAGTGAGCGACGCGATCGAACGGCGCGGCTGCCGTGCCGGATGCGCCGCCGAGCGCTTCGTCGTCGAGGAGCAAGGCGACGACGCACGGATCGCCGAGGCTGGCCCGAACCGTGTCGGCCAAGGCATCGCCGCGATCCTCGACATCCCGCGCCGTCGAGAAGCTGACGATGCACACCATCGACACCAGCGAGGACGACGCGCCTTCCGGCAAGGGCCCGGAGACGTCTTCGATGGACAGGTGACGGGCGTCGAGCTGCAGGTCGCGCAGGATCCGCACCAGGATCTCGGTGGCGAGGTCGTCGCCGACGGAACCCAGGCCGATGCAGATGACGATGGAGCCCGCCGCCACGTCGAACCGACCCTGCCACTGGCCGAGTTCCTGCTCGCGCAGGTGACGCAGGTGCCGCCCCGGGCTCGGATCGTCCAGCACCGAATTGCGCTTGTGCCGGCGCCGCAGCTTGCGACCGGTGCCCGTGCCGAAGGTGTCGACGACCTCCACGGCGGTCACGCGCACCTTCTGGCGCTGGTCGCCGGTCAGCTGGCCGCTGGCCAGGTCGTGTCGCGTCAGGCGCAGGGCCGGAATGAGCACCGTGTCGCAATACGCGGCGAGCGAACGCCGCTTCAGGAAATCGCGGGCCGCCTCGATGATCTCGTGCGAATCGCCCGAGAGCGCACGCTGGTAGAAACGCTGCGGCAAGGTCAGGCCGGGCGAATCGCCGAGCAGGATGTTGACGAATCCAAGCGACAGCACGTGATGCCCGGCGACCACCAGGCACAGCGTGATCGGCGTCGAGACGACGAGCCCGACGGGGCCCCAGATCCAGCCCCAGAACAGCGCAGCGACGACGACCGACAGCGGCGACATGCCGGTCATGTGACCGTAGAGATACGGTTCCACGACTTGCGCGGCGACGAGGTCGATCACGATGTAGAGACCGAGCGTCATGAGCGCGAGCGACCAGCCGGGCTCCACGGCCGCCCCGAGCAGCACCGCCGAGAGCGCGGCCGTGATGAACCCGACATAGGGAACGAAGCGGAGCAGCATGGTCAGCACCGCCCACAGGGTGGCGTGCGGGAAGCCCAGCAGCGCGAGGCCGATGCCGGAGACACAGCCCACCGAGAAGTTGACCGCGAACTGCGAGATCAGAAAGCGCGACAGCCTCTCCCCGGCATCGTTGATCGCGGACGTCGTGGCGCGAAGGTCGGTGACGCCGGCCAGCCGGATGAAGCGGTCGCGCATGGCCTCGTGCTCGAGCATCACGAACAGGAGCACGACCAAGGTGATGCCCGCCATGCGCACAGGCGCCCACAGCGCGCGCAGCGGGTTCGAGACGATCGACGGCGCGTTGCCGGCGGGCAGGCTCGCCATGAAGGCATCGGCGGCGTCCGGAGCCGGCGCGGCGGTGGCGGCTTCGCGGCTCGTGCCGTCCTTGCGGCCGGGCAGAACCAGCTGCTCGTCGACGCGCGCCCGGATCGACCGCACCTTGGCGAGGAGCGCGGCTTCGTAGCGAGGGAGCTCGGCTGCCGCGTGCGCCAGTTGCACCGCGATGATGGCCGCGACGACGAGCGCCCCGGCCGACAGTGTGCCGGCCGCGACCAGCACGGCGCCGACCTGGCCGAGCCGCAGCCGCCGCAGCAGGCGCACGAGCGGCGCGATGGCGAGGCTGAGGATCACAGCGAGCGCGATCGGCACCAGCACGACCTGCGCGACATAGAGGAACGCCAGCACGCAGGATCCTGCGATCACGGCGAGAGCGACCTCGCTGCGCGCGGCGGCAGCGTTCGATGCGGGAGAGGGGTCGTCGGGGGAGCTCATGCGGTCGCCCGCGGATTGTCTCCCGCGTTGCCGCGTGTTTCGACCGCACCGTCAGCCGGCCACGATCGCCGGCATCCGGGCCCGCTCCGGATCTCAGACCGCGAATTCGCCGATCGTCTTCCCGTTCGCGATCGCCGATCTCAGCCACCGTGGCTGCAGGCCTCGGCCACTCCAGGCTTCGCCGGTCGAGCTGTTGCGGAACTTGGCCGCGACCTTGCCGGTCGGGCGCAGGGGCCCCTTCTTGCGGGCGGTCTTCTCCAGGTCGGCCAGCGTCAGGCCGTATTCGCTCATGAGCGCCCGGGCCCTGGCGAGCGCGCTGCCGCGGCCTTCTTTCTTGGCTTGCTCGATCTGTCGCTCGATGGCTTGCTTCTGGGCGATCAAGTCATGCAACGTGGCCACGAAATACCCTTCGCGAAGAGCCGCCCCGGCGGCGGCCGCGCGATTCTATGGACGTCTTTTCATGGACTCAAGGCAGTGTTCCGTCGCGCTGCAGAACGAGCCCGCCGGTCACGCGCCCCCAGCTTTCGTCCGTGCCTGCGTCGCACGCTTCCCGTCGCCGGCCGCGTCGCGGATCCGCAGGTCGGCCAGCGTCAGCCCGTGGGCGTCCATCACGGCTTTCACCTTGGCGATCGCCTCGTTTCGCGCCGCGGCCTGCAGCTCCTGGATGGTGGCGTCGAGCGCGTCGCGCTGTGCTTGAAGGGCGGCGAGAGAGGTCATGAGAAAGGCTGCGGAATGTGGACGGGGCGGCCGGTATTTGGCGTGACGCCCCACCCCGCTGGACATCCCTCACGTGGGGGACTTGCGACGAGCCATCGGCAAGATCAGGCGAGCTCGCCAGGATCGGGCAGCACCGTCTGGACGAACAGGTCGTACTGGGAGGACAGGCCCTGCATCGCATCGGCGAAGTCGTCGCCCAGCGGCCCGTGCTCGACGCGACGCTGGACCCGCAACATCTCGCAGACGAGATCCCACCAGTGACCCGCGCGGCCGCGAGACTCCGCCAGCGGTTCGATCGACTGCAGCGTCTGGTTCATGTCGCGCAGCGTCTCGAGCAGTTGCTCGCGCACCTCGGGCGACAGTTCTTGCTCGTTGTTCATGCGCACCATCATCCACGGCAACGGTACTGGATAGATGTACAGTGTCGCGATGGAAGAAGGCGCCGACCTCGAACTGGTGTGCACGTGCGGGTACGAGAACTTCGAGCGCGTGGTCGTCAAGCGTCCGGGCCGCGCGCCGTACGCGACCGATTTCGTCTCCTGCGTCAACTGCAGGACGATGTTCCATGCCCCGCTCGATAGCCGCCAGGCAGAGTTCGACTACGACAAGTCGTTCGGGCCGGCCAGGCGACGCGGCCAGAATTCGATCTAGCCGTCCGGGCACGGGTGACGGGTGGCCACCGGTGCGGTACGCTAGAGACCTCGCAGCAGCTACGAAGGGAGGTGATGTGTTTTCAATCTCTAGGTCCGGGGCGGAGCCCTACGCGATGTAGTTGGTTCTGTAGCCAGACCCGCGGGCGCTCCACACCTCGGGTGGGAGCGCCCGCGTCATTTCCGGAGGCCCATTCCCCGCGGTCAGAGGTCCCGGGCGACCCTGAAGCCGAAACCGGCGCTCCGGTAGTTCTCGATCGGCACCTTGTCGTCGGGCGGCGCGTAGTTCTTGGCGGCGGAGCGGATCACGGCCGGGTGATCGGCATACACGCCACCCCTGCCGTAGCGATAGGTGCAGCCGCGCCCGTCCTTGCGCAGGGGCAGCTTCTCGAACGCATCGGCGCAGGTGTCGAGCCATTGCGCGACGTTGCCGTGCATGTCGACCAGCCCGAACGCGTTCGGCGGGAACGAGCCCACCGGCGACGTGTACTGCCATCGATCGCGCCCTTCCACGGCCGGCCCGCAGCACTTGTCCTGTCCGTAGTTCGCGTACTCGTGGCTGGCGGTCCGGCCCCACGGAAAGGCAGTCGTCGTTCCGCCCCTCGCCGCGTATTCCCACTCCTCGTCGGTAGGCAGCCGGTAGTGGTGCCCGGTGCGCCGGCTCAGCCAGCGCGCATAGTCCTGGGCGTCGTTCCACGTGACGCAGACCACCGGATGATCGTCGTCCTGCGGGAAGCCGGGGTCGCGCAAGAGGGTTTCGCCGACATCGCGTAGGCGCACTCCTGCGGCAGCGTGGGGCGATGGGTCTGCTGCACGAACCGAGACCACTGGCCCCGCGTGACCGGCGCGCGGGCGATGGCGAAAGGCTTCACGACGACGCGATGCTGGTCTTCGTCGTCGAAGCGGCCAGGTTCGTCTTTCGGCGAACCCATCAGGTACGGTCCGCCCGGCAGGCGGACCATGGTCGGGCAGGAATCGCTGTCTGCGCAGTCGTTGAACGACCGCCCGACGGCGCTGGCCCCGGCAACGGCAGCGGTGGCGACCGCGGCAGATTCGGCAGCCCGTGCGATGCCGATGGATTGCAGCGCGGCGAGCGCCGCCCACGCCGAGGCGACTGCCGCGTGCCGGATCGGGAGTCTTGGGAGCCGCATCACCATGGCTATTTCTTGAGCTCGGCTTCGACCTTCTTGCGCGAATTGCCGACCGCCTTGACCGCTTTCTTCACAGCCGCCGTGGACACGCCCATCTTCCTGGCCTCGTAGCGGACTTCAGAAGGCTGCGACGCGGCGACCTTGGCGCGATCCTGCGCACGGCCACCCGACGACTTCTTCGCTGCGGGTTTCTTCGCAGGCGGCTTCGTCGCCGCCTTCTTCGCCACCGCCTTCCTGGCCGGGGCCGGCTTCGCGACGGCCGCTTTTCTGGCCGCAGTCTTGCCGGCAGGTGCGTCGCTCTTGAAGAACTCGCCGACCGACGCCGCGGCGTCCTTCAGCTTGTCGATGATCCCTTTGCTGCTGGCCATGGGCGCTCCGGTGTGGTGTTCGAACGAGTGTGCCCGCGGCGTCCGGTTCGGGCAAGCGCCGCGTCTCGTCGGCTAGTTCGCGGCCGGCGGCAGGCCGATCAGCTGGCGCACGTATTTCGTGGCGATCGCGCCGTGCGCGAGCATGGCGTCGCGAACCTGGCGCATGTTGCCGCCGTCGCGCGCGTGCAGGTCGAGCGCCAGCGCATCGATCTCCTGCACGCCGACGAAGTAGGTCGAGAGTTGTCCCGCCGACATCTCGGCGCGGCGCCACTTGCCGGCCGCTTCGCCTTCCTCCTGATAGCCGGTGTCCATCATCAGGCGCATCGCGTCCTGCTCGGTCATGTTCTCGGCATGGATCTTCTGGTCGAGGATGGCATTGATGGCGACGCGCAGGCGGATCTTCAGCTGCTCCATCTTCGTCTCGTCACCGCCGAAGCCGGCGTCGGCCATGAACTGCTCGGCGTAGACCGCCCAGCCTTCCGCGAAGGTGCTGCTGTAGCCCATCGCCCGGACCAGCGTCGGGTAGTGCAGCCGGTGCGCGACGGCGCCTTGAAGGTAGTGCCCGGGCATCGCCTCGTGGACCGTGATGTCCTTGAGCATGGCGCTGTTGTCTTCCCTGAACTGGGACTCCATGCGTTCCGGCGACCAGTCGGCCGGCGTCGGCGAGATGGCGTAGAAGGTTTCGCCGTTCTTCTCGAGCGGGCCGGCGGCATCGCAGAAGGCGACCGCTGCGCCGCGCTGGAACTCCGGCATGACGATGACGCGCACTGGCGCGTCGGGCACGCTGACCAGATCGTGCTGGCGGACGAACGCGGTGGCGTCGGCCAGCACGGTCCGCGCCTCGGCGACGACCGTGTCGTTGGTGGGATGCGTCTGCGCGATGCGATCCAACACCGCGCGAACGAAGACCCGCCGGTCGACGCCGTCGGTCGGCCGATCGGGGAAATACCGCTGGAACAGCGGCAGTGCCGTCGCCTCGAGCGATGCCTGCGTGACCTTCAACTCCGCTTCGGCGCGCGACTGGATGTCGGCCGCGGAGAGGTCGGAGTCGAGCACGTATTTCAGGCGCTGGTCGAAGTGCGCGCGACCGAAACGGAAGTCGCCGTCCGAGCGCGGCAGCAGGTCGTGCTCGAGCCATGCACCGTAGTCCTGCAGCGCCGCGATCGCACGCTGGCGTGAGGCGGCGAGCACCGGCTTCATCTCCGGCGCATCGACCAGAAACGCCTCGAGATCGCTTTGCACGAAGGCGATCGCACCCTTGTTCTGTTCGATCGCCGTCTCCGTGAAGACGCGTGGCGGATGAACGAGATTCGAGCGCGCCGCCTGCAGGATGCCTGGGATGGCCCGAAGGCGCGCGTCGGCTGTTGCCAGGCGTTGCCTGAGCGGCGCGAAATCGCGCGCGAGGAGCAGGTAGACGCCTTGCGTCGCGCTGTAGTCGGTGACCTGCCATCGGTAGGTCTTCAGCACCTCGATGTCGAACAGCCGGGAACGCAGGTCGTTCTCGAGGATGCGGCGATCGACGGCATGGTCGGGCGGCAGATCTTCGGGGCGGATCGCCACCAGCGCCGCCAGCGTCCGGCGGTAGAGCGCTCGATCGGCGGCGACACCTCGCGCCGAGAGGTCGCCCGCCAGCCGATCGAAGCGGTGGTCTCCGAGCTGTGTCGCCTCTTCCGGGTGGGTGGCGAGATAGCGCTCGTAGTAGCCGTGAACGAGCTGTTCGAAGCGCCGCGTCTGCGCTGGCGAGGCGGTCGCCTGCGCGGCCCCGCACGCCAGCACTATCACGAGCCCCAGCCATGCGGCGAACGGTCTGGCCTGGAGCATGTCGGTTTGCCTTTGCGGGATGCCAGTCGCGTTCGCGGATGCACCACGCGGGCGGACGATTCTGCCAAATTGTCTCGAGGCCACCGCCGGGCCCGATGCTGAGCCGATCGGCGCCGTCTTCGAGAATCGTCTCAGTCCTTCGGCCAGGCGCCCGTGATCCGGTAGCCGATGCCGTGGACGGTCTCGAGCCGATCGAAGCCCTGGTCGGCCAGCGCCTTGCGCAACCAGTGGATCTGGCTGCGCAAGGCATCGGGCTGGGGCGCCGACGTCGGCCACAGCGCCTGCTCGACCTTCTGCCGGCGCACCAGCTGGCCGGGCGTGCGCAACAGCAGCTCGAGCAGGACGGCAGCCTTCGGCGTGAGATGAACCGGCTTGCCGTTCACGCTCGCTTCGCCGCTGCGGGTGTCGAGCTCGAGCGATTCGTAGCGGCAGATCGGATCGACGACCGTTTCTCCGGTGGCGCGCTTCAGCAAGGCGCGCATCCGTGCCTCGACCTCGGCCAGCGCGAACGGCTTGACGAGGTAGTCGTCGGCGCCGTGCTCGAAGCCGGCGAGCCGGTCGTCGAGCTCGCTGCGCGCGGAGATGACGAGCACCGGAACATTGCTGCGCAGCTCTTCGCGCAATCGCGTCAGGAAGGCGAGCCCGTCGATGCCCGGCAGGCCGATGTCGAGCAGGACGATGT
>CAZZVH010000184.1:0-7372 GCA_964657365.1 uncultured Burkholderiaceae bacterium | reverse complement strand
AGTCTGGTAGCTCGTTGGGCTCATAACCCAAAGGTCGCAGGTTCAAATCCTGCCCTCGCAACCAAGGAATACGCGGTGATCCCGCAACAAAACGCCCACACGATCGTGGGCGTTTTGCGTTGTGACCCGCGATTCGGGGATGGGCTCGATGTCGAGGTCGCATAGGATCAAGGAGCCCGCGCAACAGGATGCGTGGCACCCGACGAAGGACCTGCGATGACTTTGAAGAACACTGCGGCCGCGAGGGCGTTCGCGACCCTGCTCGCGAGCACGGTGATGGCGGGCATGACGCCGCTCGCGACGGCACAGACCGCATCCGGCGCGACGGGCGCGAGCACATCGACGGCCGGCGATCCGAGCCCCTACTACATCGGTGCCGGCGAAGCGCTGAGCCACGATTCGAACGTCTATCGCGTGCCCGGCGGCGTCGGCGACAACTATTCGAGCACCTCCCTGCGCGCCGGCTTCGACCAGCCGATCAGCCGTCAACGCGTGTTCGGTGCGGCGGTCGTCACCCTCAACCGGTACCAGGACCAGACGGCGCTGAACAACACCAGCTACGCGCTCTCGGGCGGTGCCAACTGGGAGACGATCGAGCATCTTTCGGGCGACCTCAACGCCTCGCTCGGCCGCAGCCTCTCGGCGCCGACGGTGAGCTCCGCGGCGTCGGCGGCGGTCCGCAACGTGGCCGACACGCGCAGCGTCGATGCGGTGGCGCGCTGGGGCGGCATCTCGCTGCTGACGCTCCAGGGCAATGCGGGATGGTCGCGCGTCAACTACTCGGCGTCCGAATCGGCCGCCGGCGACTCGCGGCAGGGCCGTGCCGGGCTGGGTCTCTACTACCGGCCGGGCGGCCCGCTCACGCTCGGCGTCGCCGGGCGCTTCTTCCGGACCGATGCGCCGAACGCCATCGTCGATCCGTCCGGCAGCACCCGTTCGAACACGCTCGACAGTCGCAACATCGACGCGATCGCGGCATACGAGCTGACCGGTCTCGTCAGCGCGAGCGGGCGCATCAGCTATTCCAGGCAGACCAGCTCCGACATCGCGGGCCAGGACTTCTCCGGCCTCACCGGCGGGGTCGCGCTCGATTGGCGGCCGACGCAGAAGACCTCCGTCCGCCTGGACGCCGCGAGGGATGCGGGCACCAACAACGCGCTCTACAGCGTCACGCCTGTCGCGGTCCCGACGTCGCCGCCGGCCACCGGCGGAACGACGACTCCGACCACGGGCACCACGGGCACCACAGGCACGCCAGCGTTCGCGCTGTACGAGAACAACCAGATCACCGATTCCGTCGGCGTCAGCATCTCGAACGCGGCATCGGCCAAGATCGCGTTGTCGGCCAACGGCCGCTACGGCCGCGCCCGGCTCGCCGTGGGATCGTTCCAGAACGGCGGGACGCCGGCGAGCGCCAATTCCACCGACACGTCGAAGCTGCTCGGTCTGGGTGCCACCTACGAGATCACGCGCTACTGGAACGCCGCCTGCAACCTGAGCCGCGAATGGCGCAGCATCAGCGGCGTCATCGGCTTCTCGTACACCGCGAGCACGGTGAGCTGCTCGACGCAGCTGACCTTGCGCTGAGCCCGCGCGAGTTTCGCGGCGAGCGCGACCGCGAACTCATGCCTGCAGCCACGCCGTCGACACGGCCGGCGCCGCTGCCGGCGAACAATTTCGACTTCCTTCGCTTCTTCTTCGCGTCTCTCGTCGTCTTCTCGCACAGCTTTCCGCTCAGCAGCGGAAACGAACTGCACGAGCCGCTGTCGCTCGCCACAGGAGGGCAGCTGACATTCGGGACGCTGGCGGTCGACTGCTTCTTCATCATCAGCGGCTTCCTGATCCTGCACAGCTGGCAGGCGCAGCCGGATCCGATGCGCTTTCTCGCCAAGCGCGTCCTGCGGATCTACCCCGCGTTCCTGATCGTCGCGGCGCTCGACGCGTTCGTCGTCGCCCCGCTCTTCTCGCGCGAGGGCTACCAGACGGTCGATGGCGATTTCGTCGTCCGCTTCATCCCGGATGCACTGCGCCTGCTGTCGATCACGCCGGGCTCGGCATTCCCGGCCAATCCCGCGCCGGGAACGGTCAACGGCTCGCTCTGGTCGATCAGCTACGAGTTCTGGTGCTACATCGGCATCCTGGTGCTTGGCATCGCCGGCTGGGCTTCTGCGCGCAAGCCGTTCGTGTGGGGGCTGGGGGTGGCCCTCGGCGTGTCGTTCGTCTTCCAGTGGCAGCACCTGACTCCCGGCGGGCGCCTGCTCGGCCAGATCTTCGGCTATCCGCCGTTCTGGGCCCGGCTGCTCCCGTTCTTCGTCGTCGGCATGGCGTTCCATGCCTTCCGCGATCGCATTCCGCTCACTTGGGCGGGCGCAGCCGCAGCCGCGAGCGCACTCGTCGCGGCGCGCTGGATTCCGTACGGCCTGCTCTTCGTCCTGCCCCTGGCCGCGGCCTACCTCATCTTCTGGTTCGCCTTCCTGCCGCTCGCGCACCTCGGCCGCTTCGCCGACCGTGGCGACGTCTCGTACGGCATCTATCTCTACTCGTTCCCGCTGCTGCAGATCGTCGTCGCGTGCACCGGAGGCAGTCTTGCGCCGTTGCCGTTGTTCCTGATCGGCTGGCCACTTTCGATCCTGGCCGCGGCCTTGAGCTGGCATCTCGTCGAGAAGCATTGCGTCCGGCTCGCCAAGGGCAGGCGCCGACCGGCGGCGGTGGACAGCAGCGTCCGGCCGGCGTGAGCCGTCGGCTCAGGGCCGTGCGATCCGATCCACCATGGCGCGGACGTTCCTGCCGAGAAAGGTCGGGCAGATGAATTCCTGCAGCAGGACGTCGCGACGCAGCCGGTCGCGCAGCGGTTGCCTGGTCGAGTGCTCCAGCAAGCCGAACATCTCGTCGATGAACCCGCCCTCCCAGGCCGTCGCCTGCCGGGCGGCCAGATCGCGCCCGGCCTGTCGTGCAAGGCGCTCGGTGCGCGCGGGATCGTCCACGGCGCGCTGCATCAACCGCGCGGCCTGATCGAGATCGGGATCCGCCCACGATGCCTGCGCGCCCGCGAAGCGACGGTCGAGAAAGTGCAGACCGTCGCGCGGCTCGATCAGGCGATACGGCACGGGCATCGAGTTCTGCTCGGTCATGAACGTCATGTTGCCCGAGTAGCCGGTGGCGATCACGAGCTTGCCGAGCGACATCGCTTCCATCGGAACCAGGCCCAGGCCTTCTGCGCGGTGCAGCGACACGAAGACGTCGCAGCTCGCGAACAACGCCATCATGTCGCCGTAGGACAGATGCTCCTGCACCCAGACGATCCGCGAGTCGCGCGCGACGTGCCCCAGGATCTCGCCGAAGGCCGGATCGTCGTGCATCGGCGGCCCGTTCGACTTGACCAGCAGCCGGACGTCCGGCCGGGTCGGGAAGGCTTTCAGCCAGGCAGCGATCGCTCCGACCGGATTCTTGCGCTGGATGCCCGAGCGCGGGTCGAACGTGCAGCAGAAGGCGACGCAGTCGTCGCCGATGCCGTGGGCCTGCCGGAGCTGCGTGCGGGACGCTCCTGCGTCGGTGGCAGCGAACGGTGCGAGCGGATGCTCGGCGAAGACGGTCGGCACGTCGTCGATCGCGGCTTCGAAGGTCTGGCGGACGTAATGGCTGCACGCGACGACCGCATCGAACAGGCGCAACGACGGGATCCACGGCCGCGGAATCACGGGCAGCTCCCAGAAAAGCATGCCCGCATTGCGAAAGCGCGGTGCGAGCAGTCCGGCGCCCTGTCGAAGCCAGAATTTCGGCAGCCTGTGCAGCGAGAGCACGATCAGGTTGCGATCGTGGGGAAGACGATCCAGCTCGCGCACCGTGGCTGCGGAGCGGTCCGGAATCGGCTGGCCCTGCGGCAGGTCGACGTCGAAGCCGGCCACCTCGAATCCCTTCGCCCGGAACAGATCGATGAAGGTGCGCGCCGTGATGCCGAGACCGGCCGACGACGACAGGTGGCCGATGACGTTGATGCCCTTCGCAGCGCCGCGGATGGACGCCGTGTCCGTCACGCGACCGCCCGCTTCGATCGCCACGCGTCGACGATGACCTGCCACATCCGTCGCGAGGCGGTCCGCTCGTCGTCGCAGTCGGCGGCGACATCGCGGCATGCGAGCGGAAGCTCGTCGCGCGCGAACCGCTCGAGCATGCCGCGGATGCCGGCGACCGTCGGATCGACCTGCACGCCGAGGCCGCCCGCCGCTTCCGCCATGGACGGATGGGTGCCATGCACGACCGGCGCGCCGCAGGCCTGCGCTTCGAGGATCGGCATGCCGAAGCCTTCGTAGAGCGAGGGCATCACGAACATCGCGCAGCGGGCGTAGAGGTGGGCGAGCACCTCGTTCTGCACGTAGCCGAGATAGCGCAGCGATCCCGCCTCGGTGGCCATGTCGATGAGGTCGCGCAGGCGCCCGTCGAACCAGCCCCGGCTGCCGATGAGGATCAACGGCGGCAGGGCGACACCGTCCTGGAAGCACGCCCAGTAGGCCTCGATGAGCGACGCGATGTTCTTCCTCGGCTCGAGCGTGCCGACGCTCAGGAGGAAGCGCTGCGGCAGCCCCAGGGCATCGGCAGTCGCCGCCGCGGTGGCGGGATCGATGCGCCTGAAATCCGGTCCGCAGACTGGATGGATGACCGCGTCCGGCTTCCTCCGGTAGTAGCGCTGCACGTCGCGTCCCGTCGCTTCGGACACGGTGACCACGCGATCGGCGGCGCGCGCGCACAACGACTGGAAGACGCGCTGCTTCCAGCGGATCATCGGCAGCTGCGTCTCGGGAACGTAGCGGTGCGCGAGATCGTGGATCGTGACGACCGACGCCGTGTCGCCGAGCCCTCGCAGCGGGATCACGCCGTTGGTTCCCCAGAACACGTCGATCCGGTCGCGCCGGATCATGTCCACCAGCTGCGTGTTCTGCCAGATCGGTCCGCGGCGCCGGGGCACGCTGACGCGCGAGACGAGGTTGGGCAGCGCCAGCTCGCGCGTCGTCTCGTTGCTGAGGGAATGGAAGGTGACGTCGGGATGTTCGGCACTCATGCCGCGCAGCAACGCATACACGTAGTTGGGAATGCCGGTCGGATTGCCGACGAAGCAGCAGCCGTCGAGGCCGATGCGAAGAGGTTTGGCGGGCGTCGGCGTGGTCATGGGCGTGGCGCGTGCAGCGACCGGTACAGGTGTTCGTGGGCATCGAGATAGCAGGCCCAGCCGAACCTGGCGTGCAGCCTTCGACGCCGCTCGGCCGCGAGCTGCTGCGGCAAAGGCTCGGTCAGCAGCGCCGTGGCGGCCGCCGCGATCGCTGCGGGCCGCCGTGGTGGCACGACCCGGGCGCCGTCGTCGTCTTCGCTGATGCGCCGGATCGCCCCGGTATCGGTGCCGACGAGGCGCGGAACGCTCAGCGCCGCCTCGATGTAGGCGAGGCAGAAGCCTTCTTCGTGCGATGGCTGCAGGTACAGGTCGGCGGCAGCCAGCGCCTGGACCTTCTCGGCCTCGGGGAGATTCGGCGTGATGCGCACGCATGACGCCAGGTCGAGCTGGGCGATCAGCGCGTGCAGGAAGCGAAGGTAGCTGTCGTCGCGCACTTCGCCGATGATCTGGTAGCGCAGGCCGGGAAAGCGCGCGCGCAGCGAGGCGACGGCGCGCAGAGCATCGTGCTGGCCCTTGGTGTGCGCGAGTCCCCCGGTCGTCACCAGCCGCGGGCCTGCCTCGCGCGACCATTCGAGACGGTTGAACGGCGCATCGAAATCGATCTCGCAGCCGAGCGGGATCAGCTCGGTCCGGGCCGCGCGCTGGCCGTAGCGGCCGATCACCGTCCGCATCCATTCGCTGTGCACGATCGCGCGCGGGACGGTGCCGCGCCGCAACAGCCACCACCATGCCGCCGCGTTCGGCGCGAACCGCAGCGCACGGACGCCGTAGTGCAGCGTCTCGCTGCCGTGCAATGCCGCCAGCTTGCGCTCGTGCGGCGGGATGGAGTGCGAGGTCATGACCCACGCCGTCGACGCGAGCGCCTGCCCCAGCATGACGATGCCGCGCGAATTCATGGCGACGACGTGGACGACGTCCGGCTTGAATGCCGCCATCGCCGCCTGGACGTGGCCGGCCAGGCGGGCATCGACGGGAAGGCTGATCGGGAAATGCTCGGCTCCTTCGGCGCCGGGAACCGGCACGTCGCCGCAGAGAGCCACGCGATGTCCGCGGGCCACGAGGCCATTGACGAGAGCGCGCGTCTCGGCGGGCACGCCGCCACGCATGTAGCCGCTGGTGTCGCTGACGAGCAGGATGCGCATCGCGTCAGCGTGCCGCCACCCGGGTCGGGCGCTGGCCGTGCCGGTGGATCGCGTCGAGGTAGATGTCCATCATGCGGTCGACCTTGAGATCCCAGTCGAACTCCTCGCGGACTTTCGCCAGCGCACGCTGGCCCATCTGCGCGCGTGTCTCGGGCGATCGCGCGAGCGCGACCATCGCCGCCGCGAACGCATCGACCAGCGACTCCGCCGACGCCGGATCGACGAGCACGCCGCAGGCCGTGTCGAGATAGTCGAGCGGGCCGCCCCAGGCCGTGGCGATGACCGGCTTGGCCAGCGACATCGCCTCGAGCACGACCGCGCCGCCGCATTCGAGCAGGCTCGGGAGGACGAGGCAGTCGGCCGCCGACAGGCGCGCCACGCACGCTGCCTGCGTCAGCCAGCCGGAGAAGAACACGGCGCCGACTTCCTGCGACGCACCGATCGGCAGGTCGAGCGACCGCGCCAGCGCCTCCAGCGGCGCACGCTGCTCGCCGTCGCCGAGGATCCAGAGCCGCATCGGCGCCTGGACGCGCGCGACCGCGAACGCGCGCAGCAGCAGGTCGACGGCCTTCCAGTCGACCAGCCGGCCCATGAAGACGAAGGTCGCGGCTTCATCGAAGCGGCGCCTCCCGGCGCCTGGGTCACGCCACAGTCCGAGGTCGACACCGTTCTCGACCAGCTCGATCACGTGCGAGCTCGCGCCCTTCGGAAGCGCCCGGCGCGTGCGCTCGTTCGCGACCAGCAGCGCGGCGGCGCGACGCTTGCCCGGCATCAGCGCATTGAGGACCACCGACGCGGCACGGCCTGCGCGAAGCAGCGCCTGTTCGATGCCGGAGCGGCTGCGACGAAACGCCGGCGGATAGTCCATGCCGCCGTTCATCGGCCCGATCACGACCGGCACGCCGAAGCCGTACAGCATCGACGGTTCGCGCGGCGACACGGGCATCGGCTGGTGGACCACGTCGATGCCGTGCTCGCCCACCAAGCGGCGGACGATGCGACGCTGGGCGCGCTGTGTCGACAGGCGCGAGAGGAAGCCGGTCGTGATGTAGGCGATCGATGCAGG
>CAZZVH010000183.1:0-7380 GCA_964657365.1 uncultured Burkholderiaceae bacterium | reverse complement strand
CTCGAGTTCCTCGCCCATCGTCTTGCCGTCGACATCGGCGCGCGACAGTCCGTACTCGAGCGTGAAGACACCGGCGTAGACGCCCGAGGCGACCATCGCCGGGGCGAAACGGGAGCCCTCCTCGTTGGTCCACACCGAGGCTTCGACCGGCCGCTCGGTCTCGATGCCGAGGTCGTTCAGCGTGCGCAGCACCTCGAGGCCGGCGAGCACGCCGTAGACGCCGTCGAAGCGGCCGCCGGTGGGCTGGCTGTCGAGATGGCTGCCGGTGCCGACCGGCGCGAGATCGTTGTTCCGACCGGGGCGGCGGGCGAAGATGTTGCCCATCCTGTCGATCTTCACGGTGCAGCCGGCGTCCTTGCACCACTGCACGAAGAGATCGCGGCCCTGCTTGTCGAGGTCGGTCAGGGCGAGGCGACAGACGCCGCCCTTGGGCGTCGCGCCGATCTTCGCCATCTCCATCAGGCTCGCCCAGAGGCGATCACCGTTGATCTTCATGTCGGCCATGCCGCTCTCCTGTCGGGACGATCATCGTCCTCCAAGCCCGCTCCGGGGGCGTGCGGCCATCGCCGCCGCGCCGCTGCCGTGCGAGCACGAAGGGTGCCAGCGACGCCCGGGCGCCGCTCACGCCACCGGCGAGCGTACATGCTCCGGCCGGGCGCCCATGCCCACGGCCCGGGCGAACAGGCGCTGCAGCACAGGCATCGCCGAGACGATGCGCACCGGCAGCGGTGCGTCGACGGACGCGCCGCCGTTGCTCAGCACCGGCACCAGCAGGTGGTTCTGGACCGCCACCTGCACCGCCTGCGTCGCCTTGGCTGGCCAGAGCCGGCGGCGACGAACGGCGTCGAGATCGTCGTCGGAGACGGTGCCGTCGCGCAGCTTCGCGGCCAGCAGGTTGGCGGTGGCGACGGCGTCCTGCACCGCGAGGTTGATGCCGACGCCGCCCACCGGCGACATCGCATGCGCGGCGTCGCCGATGCAGAGCAGGCCCGGCTTCGACCAGTGCTCGAGCCGGTCGATCGCCACCGTCAGCAGCTTGACGTCGTCCCACGAGCGGAGGTCGCCGATGTGCGGCGCGAGGATCGGTGCGGCCTCGACGGCCTGCGCGCGCAGCACGTCGATCGGCCCGGCCTGCAGTGCCGCGGCGCCGCCCTTGGGCACGACCCGGAACTCGTCGAGAGGGATCGCCAGCGATGGCGTCACGATCAGGTGGCCGGGCGAGACGCGGGCGAGCGAATCGTCGAGCTCGGCCGGATCGCGGGATACCCGGAACCAGAGCACGTCGATCGGCGCGCCGACGTCCTCGACCGCGAACCCCGCAGCGGCGCGGAGCGTCGAGTGGCGGCCGTCGCAACCGATCGTGCAATCGGCGCGCAACTCGAAATCGCCGTCCGCATCGGTGCCGCGAACGCCGACCACTCGGCCGTCGGCCTCGATCAGCCCGGTCGCCGTGGCGTGCAGACGAAGGCGGAACGCCGGGAGCTTCCTCGCCTCGGCCGAGAGGAAGTCGAGGAACTCCCACTGCGGCATCATGGCGATGAAGGCGTAGCGGGCCGGCAGGCCGCTGAAGTCGCCGAGCTCGACGTGCCTTCCGCCGAACCACCCTCCGATCCGGCGCAACGGCTGGTGCGGGCGCTGCAGGAAGGCGTCGAGCAGGCCGAGCTCGTCCATGATGCGCAGCGTCGACGGATGCACCGTGTCGCCGCGGAAATCGCGCAGGAAATCGCCGTGCTTCTCGAGCACCGTCGTCTCGACGCCGGCGCGCGCGAGCAGGTAGCCGAGCATCATGCCGGCCGGGCCGCCGCCGACCACGCAGCATCGGGTGCGATCGCAGGAGTCACTCACCGCGTCGGTGTCTTTCGCTGTCGTTCAGGACGGCTGTCGATTCTGCGCCGCGCCGCGTCAGTGCCTGGGTATGGTGCTTGCCGTCGAGATGCGGCCACGACCCGAAACGCCGCCAATGTCCGCCATCCATCCGATCCACACCGACACCGACCACGACACCACCGTCGCGGATTTCCACGACGCCGTCAACATGACCGCCGCCACGCTCAAGCGCTGGCTCGACACCGAGCGCTCGCACCGCGTCGGCTTCAAGGGCGGCGGCAGCGGCGAATCGGTCGGCCACCACTCCGGACGACGCATCGTCGAGCTGCTCGGCAAGAAACGGTCGGAGCTGACCGACAGCGACATCGAGCACATGCGCAAGGTGGTGGGCTTCGTGCATCGCCATCTCGCCCAGCGCCCGCGCGGCGACATCAGCGACACGCCGTGGCGCTTCTCGCTGATGAACTGGGGCCACGACCCGTCCTAGCTTTCCGCGGCCGGGCCGACGGGCATCGCCGCGCCGGCCTGCCAGCGCAGGAGGCCGGCCGCGTACAGCGTGTAGTAGCCCGCGAGCAGGCCGAAGAGGGCCAGCGTGAGAGGGCTGCGCGAGAAATCGGGCCGCTGGCTCATGGCCTCGGTGGTCGCACCGTACAGCTGCAGGTAGCGCCAGCCGATCCGTGCCACCAGCAGCACCGACAAGGCGATGCCGAGATACGGATTGGGCGTGTAGAACCGGCCCTCGGGTGTCGATTCGAACCGGGTCAGGCGCAGGCCGACCACGCCCAGCACGCCGCCGCCCACGGCGCCGACGGCCAGCGCCAGCAGCGCAGCCGGATTCGCCAGGGCGACGAAACTTAGCAATACCAGCAGCACGGGGAACAGGATCACGGTGAACCAGGGCCGCGTCGGCGAGGCGCGCTGCCGGCCGACCATGCGCCGGACGCGCGCCAGCATGCGCCAGGCGATGAAGGCGCCCAGCCCGATCGTGAACATGAGCGAGGTCGGTGCGGCAGTGGTCATGTCGTTCTCCGGACGCGGGACGGGCGTGTTTCGCAGCGACGAGGCACGCTCAATTCTCGCGCATCGGCTTGCTCAGGAAACGCGAGCCGGCGAGCACGAAGCGCCATGGCAGCTCGCGCGCCTTGCTGATGCCGATGCGCGTGCCCGCGGCCACCACGATCGGCGGATCGGCACCGTCGACGGTGCGGCCGACGATGCGGAACGGTCGCCGATCGACGCGCAGGCCGTTGAGTGCGTGGGTGACGCCGAGGGCCTGGCCGAGCCGCCCCGGGCCCGAGCACAACAGGCGCACGTCGTCCAGGCCGCGGCGCGCCTGCATGCGCTCGATGCCGTCGGTCGGCTCGATCGCCCGGATCAGCACGGCGGCGCCATGGCCGGACGGCATGCAGACCACGTTCAGGCACCAGTGGATGCCGTAGGAGCGATAGACGTAGGCCCGGCCCGGGGCGCCGAACATGACGGCGTTGCGCGGCGTGCGGCCGGAGAACGTGTGCGACGCCGGATCGGTCTGGTCGTAGGCCTCGGTCTCGACGATCCGGCCGCCGACGCCGTCGACGAACAGGCTCGCTCCGATCAGCGCCCGGGCGACCTCGCAGGACGTTGCTTGGAAGTCGGGACGCGGCATCGGCCGAGGATAGCGAGCCGCCGTCGCTGCTGCCGCGTCCACCGGACCGCGTCGATCGGGCCGCGTCGATAGAATTCGCGCCTTTCGCCCCTCGAGTTCCCTTGTCCGATCGCCGCAAGGTCCTGCCGCAGTACGTGCTGCCCAAGCGCGGCCTCACCGCATTCGCCGGCCGCGTCGCGTCACGCGAGCGCGGCGCGACGACGACGCGCCTGGTCCGCTGGTTCGTCCGCAAGTACGGCGTCGACATGAGCGAAGCCGCGAACCCCGACATCACGGCCTACACCAGCTTCAACGACTTCTTCACGCGGGCGCTGAAGCTCGGCGCGCGGCCGATCGCCGCGGCGGCGCTGGTCTCGCCGGTCGACGGCACCGTGAGCCAGCTCGGCACCATCGACCAGGACCAGATCCTGCAGGCCAAGGGGCACCGCTACTCGACGACCGCGCTGGTCGGCGGCGACGCGGCGCTGGCGCACGGCTTCCACGACGGCAGCTTCGCCACGCTCTACCTGAGCCCGAAGGACTATCACCGCATCCACATGCCGTGCGACGGCGTGCTGGTGCGGATGATCCATGTGCCGGGAGCGCTGTTCTCGGTCAGCCCGCTCACCGCGCGCGGCGTGCCGGGGCTGTTCGCGCGGAACGAGCGCGTCGTGTGCGTGTTCGAGTCGGCGGCGGTCGGCCGGTTCGCGCTGGTGCTGGTCGGCGCGACGATCGTCGGCAGCATGTGCACGGTGTGGCACGGCGTCGTCAATGCGCCGCGCGTGCGGCGGGTCCGCGAGTGGCACTACACCGACGCCAGGCCGCTGGCGCAAGGCGAGGAGATGGGCCGCTTCCTGCTCGGCTCGACGGTCGTGATGCTGTTCGAGAAGAGCGCCGGCGTTCGCTTCGACGCATCGTGGCTGCCCGGGCGTGCGATCCGGCTCGGCGAAGCGATGGCCGCCACGCGCTGAAGGGACGGCGATGCGTGCCGTCTTCGTCGATGCCAACGAGGCGCTGCGCGTGCTGGCGGAACGGATCGGGCCGCGCGACGCACCGGGTCTTTCTCTGGCATTCGGCGACGCCGACATCGTTCCCGAGGCCCTGCCCTCGGCGCTCGACGGTGCCGCCATCGCGGTCATCGACCACACCGCCCTGCCGATCGACGTCGCGCGGCGCTGCCACGGCCTGAAGGACGTCGTCTTCCTCGGGACCGGCGCGCGCAGCTACATGGACCCGGAGGCGCTCGCGGAGCTCGGCATCGCCGTCCACATCATCAAGGGCTACGGCGACGCCGCCGTCGCCGAGTGCGCGATCGGCCTGCTGTTCGCCGCGGCGCGCGGCTTCGCGGCGATGGACGGCGCCATGCGCTCCGGCCGCTGGCTGCGCATGGAAGGCTCGCAGCTCACGGGCAAGACGCTGGGGCTGGTCGGCTTCGGCGGCATCGCCGCCGAGACGGCGCGCCTGGCGCTCGGCATCGGCATGCGCGTGCTGGCCTGGAACCGGACGGCGAAGTCGCATCCCGGCGTCGAGTTCGTGTCCATCGATCGCCTGCTGGTCGAGAGCGACGCGGTCTCGCTGCATCTGCTGCTGAACGACGAGACGCGCGGCTTCCTCTCGCGCCGGCGGATCACCGCGATGAAGCACGGCGCGCTGCTCGTCAACACCGCGCGCGGCGCGCTGGTCGACGAAGCCGCGATGGTGGAGGCGCTGCGCTCGGGCCGTCTCGCCCATGCCGGTCTCGACGTCTTCGATCTCGAGCCGATGCCGCCCGGCCACGTGCTCACGACCTTGCCGAACGTCACGCTCTCCGCGCATTCCGGCTTTCGCACGCCGGAAGCGAACGAACGCCTGATCGAAGCCGCCTTCGCCCACTGCCGGCGGATCGCCGGCCTCTAGTCGGCGCCGCTCAGGCGGACGGCGGCAGGACGATCACCGGCGGCACCGGCGCCGACGTCACCAGGGGCTCCGCGACGGCGTCTTCGGGGTGCGGCGACACCAGCTCGCGCCAGACCGCGACCATCACGGCCAGCAGCGTCGGGCCGAGGAACAGGCCGAGGATCCCGAAGGTCTCGAGGCCGCCGACGATGCCCAGCAGCGCCAGCACCAGCGGCAGCTTCGACGGCCCGGACATGAACACCGGCCGCACGAAGTGGTCGGCGATGAAGATCAGGGCGGCGCCGATGATGCCGAGCCAGAGCGCGGCCGTCGTCGACCCGGCGGCCACGAGGAACAGCACCACGCCGGCCAGCACCACCATGGCGCCGAACGGCACCATGCCGAGCAGCCCGGTCGCCAGGCCCCAGATGAAAGGATGGACGACGCCGGCGATCGCATACGCGGCGCTCATCACGATGGCGACGCCGAAGCCCACCAGCACCAGGCCGTTGACCGCCCCGCGCACGGAACTCAGCGCCAGCGAGCGCGTGCGCATGCCCGCCGGGCCGATGTGCCGCGCGAGCACCGCATCGACCTGCGCGGCCAGCGCGTCTCCGCCCAGGTAGATGAAGAACAGCACGACGATGCAGAAGAACACCGCCATGGCGTGGTGGCCGGCCACCATCACCAGGGTGCGGCCGAGCGCGAAGTCCATGCCGTGCACGACCGAGTGGGCGTAGCCGGCGAGTGCGCCCGGCTCGCCGAGCGTGGCGGTCCACTGGCGCGACGCCCACTCGCCGAAGCCGGGCAGGCTCGCCAGCCAGGCCGGCGCGCTGATGCCGTCTGCCTCGCTGGATTCCCACAGGCGCAGCAGGGCCGGCAGCTCGCGCAGGCCGCGGAACAGCAGGTAGGCGAACGGCAGCACCAGGAACAGGACGACGGCGCCGGTCAGGATCACCGCGCTCGCCACTTCGCTGCGGCTGCCGAACGCACGGCGCAGCCGATCGTGCAGCGGCCAGGTCGCGACGGCGATCAGGCAGGCCCAGGCGATCGGCGCGATGAAGTTGCGCAGCAGGTAGGCACAGGCGGCGAACAGGACGAAGACGGCGACGGTGCGGGCGGTGGCTGGTGTCATGGCCGGCGAGCGTACGCGAAAGACGCAGCCGGGTCGACCGGCTGTAGGTCGCCGCTCACAGGCGCTTCCGGCGCCGCGGCCTTGACGTGCTCGCTGCGGCCGTCAGCATGGTGGCCCCGCATCTCCGGAACAAGTCCATGCCCCGTGTCATCTGGAAAGGCGCCATCAGCTTCGGCCTCGTCAACGTGCCGGTCGCGCTGTATCCGGCGTCGCAGGAGATCGGCATCGACTTCGACTGGCTCGACAAGCGCTCGATGGATCCGGTCGGCTACAAGCGCATCAACAAGCGCACCGGCAAGGAGATCGAGCGCGAGAACATCGTCAAGGGCATCAAGCAGGACGACGGCGACTACGTCGTGCTGAGCGAGGACGAGATCAAGGCGGCGTATCCGAAGTCGACCCAGACGATCGCCATCGAGACCTTCGTGAAGGCGAACGAGATCCCGTTCACGTATCTCGAGAAGCCCTACTTCACGGCGCCTTCGGGCAAGGGCGCGGACCGCGTCTACGCGCTGCTGCGGGAGGCGATGCTCGAGGCCGGCGTGATCGGCATCGCCCGCGTCGTCATGCACACGCGGGAGAACCTGGCCGTGCTGATCCCGGACGGCGACGCCCTCATGCTCAACACGATCCGCTGGGCCAGCGAGATCCGCCCGCGCGGCGACATCGATCTCCCGGCCGCCGGCAAGACCGCCGCGAAGCTCAAGGACGGCGAGCTCAAGATGGCTCGCCAGCTGATCGGCGACATGACCACCGAGTGGAAGGCCGCCGATTACGCCGACGAGTTCACGACCGCCATCCACGCGCTCGCGGCCAAGCGCGTGGCCGCCGGCAAGACCGAGAAGGTGACGTCACTCGAAGGCGACGAGCCGCCGCAGGCCTCGGGCAACGTGGTCGACCTGACGGAGCTGCTCAAGCG
>CAZZVH010000182.1:0-7393 GCA_964657365.1 uncultured Burkholderiaceae bacterium | reverse complement strand
TTGATGATCTGCGCGTTCGGGTCGGCGATGCTCGGGAAGATCAGGCCGCCGCCGTGCAGCACGCCGAGCAGCAGCGGCTTGTCGAGCAGCCGGCTCTGCGCCGTCGAGCCGATGACGACTTCGCCCTGGGCCGAGTAGAAGTTCTTGTAGATGTCGGTCTGGCGGATCACGTCCGGCGTGTTCGCCGGATTGGTGACGTCGACCGTGGTCGCGTCGGGCACCAGCCGGAAGGCGCCACCGGTGCCGGTCGCCGTGGCGTGGCAGCCGGAGCCGGCGCAGGTGTTGGTGGAGGTCGTTCCGTTGAGGTCGATCTGAAGCTGCGCCAGGAAGATCGGATTCACGCACTTCTGGAAGTACGCGAAGGCCAGATGCGAACCCGTCAGGATCGTCGGGTTGGTGATGGTCTCGGGGTTGTCGATCGGGTTGCCCGAGTTGCCCCCGCAACTCGCGAGCAGCGCCGCGACAGCGAGACCGAGCAATGACCTCGCCGGGGTATGGAGGAACCGCGGCGAGGTGGAATGGGCGCTTCGTTTCGACAAGAACATCAGGTTCAACAGCCTCCGGCGATCCAGTTCGCAATTGTGTTGTAGTCAGCGCTGCCGACAGGCAATACGGCTGCAGTCACACCCACCGCACCGGTAGGATGTGGCACGGACGACGGTTTCTTGAGCAGGTAGTTCGAACCCGGGTTGCAGGCGTTGGTGATCATCGACAGCGTCACCCCGTAGTCGCCGTCCGGATCGCCCGTCAGCACGAAGCGGTTGTTGCGGAACGAGGTGCCGATCTTGGGCAACGTCGGGTCGTCGCTGCCGATGGCCTGGTGGCACTGGGCCGCGCAGGTCTTCGTCAGGATCGGCTCGACCTGCGCCGTGAACGTGTCCTCGCTGAGGCCCGTGTACATGCGCATGCCGTTGTTGGCGTTGAACGGATCGTTGTAGTACTTGCCGCCGGTGTCGATCCACTCGGCGAGCACGCGCTTCTCGGCGGCATTGAGCATCTTCGAGTGGTCGGGCGCGGTCGACGGCGGGTTCGGATGGGCGGCGAACGACGCGTCGTCCGACATCAGGCGCTGACCCCACAGGATCTCGGAGAGACGGCTGCTGCGCGTCAGGCCGGCGATGGCGCCTTCGCTGGCCATCGTGCTGACCAGCGACGGGCCCCGCTTGATCACGAGCACGCCTTCCTTGATCTCGGTCTCCGGCAGGCCGGTGGTCGGATCGAGGATCGGGTCGCCGATCATGACCTCGTCGTACGACGTGGTCCTGCCGTCGCCGCCGAGCGTCGCCTGCAGATCGAGCTTGTCGGGATCGTTGTGGCAGGCCGTGCAGGTGTTGGCGCCGCGGTCACGCGTCCACAGGGGAGCGATGTTCTCCGGGTAGTTGATGATGCCGTTGACGGGCACGGCGGTGGCCAGGTCGTTGGCCGGATCCGGGTTGCCCGTGTACTTCAGCGTGAAGGCCGGACGGGCGGTGACGCCGGTCTTGGTGGTGTCGGCCCAGACGTCCGTCGAGACCATGTCGGCGGCGAGCTGCAGCTTGGTGGAATCGAGGCGGGTGTGGGTCGAGGCCATGGTCTCGCCCGACTGGTGGGCGGTGGCCATGCTGGCGAGGATGCCGGTCGGGATCGCGTTGACGACGGCGCCGGAGTTGATGGCGGCGCCGCGGCGCGGGCTGTGGCAGCCGTCGCAGGTGCGGCGCTCGCCCGGCCGGACCTGGATCCAGTTGGTGTGCGTCTGGAAGGCGCGGCCCTGCGAGTCGATCACCGAGAGGGCGATCGGCGTGTCGGCCGGCACGTTCAGCTTGAACGAGCCATCGGGTTCGATCGGCGCGTAGCCGAGCACCTGCGTCATCTCGAACTCGGTCTCGCCGATCGCGCTGCGCATGCCGGTCATGCCGGCGGTCGGCGCGACCGCGCGGATCGCGCGGATGAAGCGTGCCGGCGCGCAGTTGTAGGCGGCGTTCGCGGGATCCTTGATCTTGACGAGGTCGGCGACCTGGCTGCGCGTGTCGGTCGGATCCGACGGGGCGGTCTTGGCGATCGCCGTCGCGCAGCCGGCCGGGACGTCGGAGGCGGTCAGGACGCTGTCGCCCATGCGGCCCAGCCCGTCGGTGTCGTAGACGCTGCGCACTTCGAGCAGGCCGAGGTTGGCGGCGGCGAGCGTCGGGTCGACGGCCGTGGGTTCGGTGGCGTTCGGCTCGGCGCGGGCCATGATCGCGACCGGATGCATGTTCATCTTGCCGGCCGGCGGCGCGGCGACGATGAGGAAGGTCTGCGCGACCGGATCGAACATGTAGATCGCGTACGACGGCTTGACGTTGGCCTGGAGCGGATCCTTGGCGATGTCGGTGGTCAGCCGCTCGGTGTCGGACAGGCGGGCGATGTCGGCCGCCGAGAGAGTCGAGCACGGAACGACGCCGACACCCAGCTTGGTGACTTCGCACGGGGTGAAGGCGACGAGGACGCGGTTGGTGCCGTCCCAGAGCGGGTACGGCGCGTTGACGCGGCCGTACATCGACAGCCCGCCGCCGATGTTCATCAGCTGCGTGGTCGCCTGGACCTGGCCGCCGGTGGCGGGCACGCCTTCCGCGGCCGGCGTGTTCTGCTCGGAGTAGTGCGCGGCGTCGACGAACATCAGGCCACCGCCTTCGTTGGTCTTCGACAGCGGCATCAGGTCGGTCGTCAGGAAGCCGGCGTACTTGCCCGCGGGATCCATGTCGCGCGGGTGCAGGAAGCTGTTGCCGTCGCTGTGCGAGCCGTACAGGACGAACAGGTTGGTGCCGTCCGGCCTGGCGGTGAACACCTTGAAGTGGTTGCGGCCGGCAACGTGGTCCCAGTGCGAGAACATGATGTCGCCGTTCGGGCGCACCGTCGGGCTGCGGTCATGGCTCTGGCTGAACGTGATCTGCGTGATCGCGCCGCCGTTGGCGTCCATCGTGTGGATGTTGAAGACCTGCTCGCGCTCGTACTCGTCGAGCGCCTTGTAGCTGTGGCCGAGCGCCTGGTTGATGCTCGACTTGGTCTGCCGGTTCGAGGTGAACACGTAGCCCTTGCCGGCGGGCAGGTAGGTCGGGTCGACGTCGTCGCCGCCGCCGCTGGTCAGCCGGCGGAAGGTGCCGCCGGTCAGGCCGCCGACGGTCATGTCGTATTCCCAGATGTTCCAGCTGCCGGTGCAGGCCGGCTGGGTGCCGATCATCGAGGTGTTCGACGACGGGCAGCGCATCGCGAAGACGATCTTCTTGCCGTCGTAGGAGACGTCGGGGCTGGTCACGTCGCCGTTGCCCTGCGTGAACTGCGCGGTGATGTTGTGCTCGATCGCCGATGCCGAGGACTTGTCCCGGATCATCAGGTCGCCACCGGCCGCCGAGGGGGCGCCGTTGGTGGGATTCATGCGGATGCTGTTGGTGCGCTGCGCGTACGCGATGGGCACGTCGCCGGCGACCGTGAGCGTGTTGTCCTCGCTGCTCGAGCCGCTGCTGCTGCAGCCGGCCGCGACGATCGCGAACAGGATGGCGCTCGAGGTGGCGCTGAGGTTCCAGAATCTGTTCATGGTGTTCTCCCGGGAATCTGTCTAGACGCAGTGATCTGTTTCAGGGCCGGCCCGGCACCGTGGACGGTGCGAGCAGGCCGGACGAGTAATGCAGGACGCCGGCCGCATCGACGACGACGGCGTCGATGCCCGGCATGGAATGGATCAGGGCCATGCCCTTGTCGATGCCCAGCACGAAGACCGCCTTCGACAGCGCTTCGCTGGTCAGGCCGTCGTCGGCCAGCACGGTGACGCTGTGCACGCTGCTGGGCGAGCGGCCGGTGGCCGGGTCGATGAGGTGGTGGAAGCGCGTGCCGTCGGCATCGAAGTAGCGTTCGTAGTCGCCCGAGGTGGAGATCGAGACGTCCTCGAGGGGGAGCACGGCTGCCATCTTCGAGGCGTCGCGCGGGTCGCGCACGCCGATCGTCCAGGGGCGGCCGCGGCGGTCGCCGATGACGCGGCTGTCGCCGCCGGCGCTCACGTTCGCGTGGCGGATGCCGCGCCGGCGCAGGATCGCGGTCGCGTTGTCGACGGCGTGGCCCTTCGCGAAGCCGCCCAGGTCGATGCGCATGCCGGGAAGGCCGAAGCGCACGGTCTTCGCCTTCGCGTCGAGCAGCAGGTGGCGGTGGCCGACCGCCTTGCGCGCCTCGGCCAGCGCCGCGTCGCTCGGGCGGATGCGCTGGCGATAGTCGTACAGGTGGCCGACGGCGGCGTAGGTGATGTCGAATGCGCCGCCGGTGAGCGTGGCGAACCCGGCCGCGCGGGCCAGCAGCGCCGCCATCTCGTCGCTCAACGGGACAGCCGAGTTTCCGGCATCGCGGTTGATGCGCGAGAGCTCGCTATCGTCCTTGTGCGGGCTCATCGCCCGGTCGATGCGGTGCATCTCGTCCATCACCGCCTCGATCGCGGCCACGCCGTGGGCGCGGTCCTCGCACCAGAGCTCCGCGCTGATCGACGTGCCCATGATCGCCTCTTCCCGGCGCAGCCAGATGCCGCTGGCAGCGCCGGCGGCAGACGCACCGGTGGCGGCGCGCTGGTCTGGAAGGGGCTTGACGATGGTGAGCATCAGCGTGTCGCTGCCTGCAGGTGAGAGGTGGAATGGACCATGACCGGACGATGCAGCTGGTCACAAAGACCGGCGTCGTGTGCAGTTCGGTACGCGAAAGACATGCCCGAGACTGGAACACGTCGGCAGCGTGCAATGCCGTCAAACTTTGTTAGCAATGCCTTCCAGACCTTGCCGGAATCGCAGCGACGCGCAAGTTTCGACAGGCTTGCGTGCAGATGCTTCAGATGTGAGCAAATGCAGCCGGGAATGGTCCTCGAAACGACGCTTTCCGGTGTCAGGATGTTGCAGACCGGGAGCCGGGACAGACGATTGCAAGCGACGTGCGCATTTCAGGCGTCGCGCACGTCGGCGACCGGCGATGCTCCGAAGTCGGCCCGCTCGAGATAGGCGAGGACACGTGCCGCCGCGGCTTCGCTGGTCGCCAGCTGGCCCGATTCCTTGAGCCGCACGAAGTTGCCGCGGTCCGGGAAGCCGTCGTCGCCGGCACCGCGCAGCTGCGCCTGCATGCCGGTGTCGATGACGCCCGGCGCCAGCGACACGACCTTCGCTCCGTTGGGCAGGTCCGCCTGGTCGAGCGCGACTGCGCGCGAGAGATGGTCCATCCCTGCCTTGGCGGCGCAGTAGGTCGCCTGGCCGGCCATCGCGCGCCGGCCGAGGCCGGACGAGATGTTGAGCACGCGCCGCGCGCCGGGCCAGGCCGATGTGGCGCGCAGGAACGCGGCGGTCAGCAGCAGCGGCGCTTCGAGGCCGACGCGCAGGCCGGTCGAGAGCTCGTCGGCCGTGCACCGCTCGATCGGGCCGATCGTGGTCAGCATGCCGGCGTTGTTGACGAGGCTCGCGCTGCCGAAGCGCGTGCCGTCGAGCGCGTCCAGCCAGGCCTGCAGGCGCGACGCGACGGCGCCGGGCTGCGCCAGGTCGGCGGTCCACTGCTCGCAACGGGCGCCGCTGCGTTCGGCGACGGCGTCGAGCGCGGTGCTGGCGTGTCGCGAGATGCAGAGCAGCGAGGTGTCGCTTCGCTCGAGCAGTTGCGACGCGATGGCCGCGCCCATGCCGCGCGACGCGCCGGTGAGGATGTAGAGAAAGTGGGTCATGCGGGCTGGAGTGTCGGACGAGGCAGTGCCGACCAGACCATGGCGGCCGATCGATGGCGCGAGATCATCGAAGGCGTTGCGCGCGCGCCGCGCCGATGCCGGCCCGGCGACGCGATGCGTTGACTGCCGCGCGTCGCGCGCGCAGACTCCCGACCCGGTGGCCAGGCCACCGTCCCGCAGCCCGGCTCCCCGTCGGCGCTGCCATCGCACGGTTCGTGCCGCACGCAAGGAGAAGTCGCATGTCCAAGACCACACGCCCCCTTGCCGCCGCAGCCGCCGTGTCGGCCGCCGCCTGATCCGCGCAGCATCCAGCGCCGGCCACTGAGGCCGGCTTCCCGAGGTCGTTCGAATCCGGCGCCGCGCCGCGGCCCGTTGCATCGCCACGTCCCGGCCGCTCGCGCGGCCGGCGATCGCGACATCGCAGTTCACTGCGCGTCGCGGCCACGCACTTCGGATTCACATGCTCCACTTTCATTTCGATTTCGATCGCCTGCATCGCGTCGGCCTGACGCCGACGCTGGGCGCACGCGCCAGCGACATCGCCAGCGGCTCGGACGTTCCGCTCGAGCTCTGGCGCGTCACCGCCATCCACCGCGAGACGCTGCAGATCCACGACGGCGAGGCAGAGATACCGGCGCGCGTCTGGCCGCGGCTGGCCCGCGCGATCGCCGACGCCGGCCGCGCGCTGGCCGTCGGTGATTGGGTGTTGATCCACCACGATCCGTCGGGCGCACGCTGGGTCCGCCACGTCGTGCCGCCGGTGTCGCACATCACGCGACGGGACGGCGACGGCAGCCGCCATGCCGTCGTCAGCAACGTCGACCACGCCCTGCTCGTGATGGGCCTCGACGACGACTTCAACCTGCGCCGGCTCGAGCGCTACCTCGCGCTGGCCGAGGCCAGCGGCGTCGAGCCGATGGTCGTGCTGACGAAGGACGACATCGCCGCGGCCGAGCCGGGCACGCGCGCGGCGCGGCTCGACGAGCTCGAGGCCCGCATCTCCACGGCGGTCGAGGTGGTCGTCGTCGATGCGACCGATCCGCGCTCGGCCCAGCGTTTCGCGCACGTGACGGGCAGCGGCCGCACGCTGGTCCTGCTCGGCTCGTCGGGGGCGGGCAAGTCGACCCTGACCAACACCCTGCTGGGCGCTTCCGTGCAAGACACCGGCGCCGTGCGCGCCCACGACAGCCGTGGCATGCACACGACCACCGCCCGCTCGCTGCACCTGCTTCCCGGCGGCGCCTGCGTGATCGACACGCCGGGGCTGCGCACGCTGCGCCCCGACGTCGACGAGGCGACCCTCGCGGCCAGCTTCGGCGACATCGGCCGGCTGGCGGCGCAGTGCCGCTTCCGCGACTGCGGCCATGGCGACGAGCCGGGTTGCGCGGTGCGCGAAGGCGTCGACGCCGACCGCTTGCGCAACTTCCAGAAGCTGCTGCGCGAAACGCAGCGCGACACCATGACCTGGGTCGAGCGCCGCCAGCAGCTCTCGGCCTGGAAGTCGCGCGGCAAGGCGACGCGGGAGCGGATGCGGCTCAAGCGTGGCGACGATTGAGGCAATGGGGCGCATGGGCGGCACGCTTCGTCGGCATCCATGGCGATTCGTCGCTGCCTCCCGGCGCTTCGTCGCAAGACGGTATGAGACGACGGAGGGGCTGCCTACAGTCCATCTCAACGCATCACCGATGCGGTCTTCCCCAGGGAGCA
>CAZZVH010000181.1:0-7434 GCA_964657365.1 uncultured Burkholderiaceae bacterium | reverse complement strand
TGCCGCCGCTGCAGCAGCCAACGCAGCGGCAGCGGCAGCGGCCCTGCGTGTCCAACCCCATCCATCCTCATGGCGCCGACGACTCTCGACCACGATCTGAATCCGTACGCATCGTTCTGGATGGCCGGCTTCGAGGGCGCCGACCACGTCAACGCCCGTGCCGAGCCGCAGGACCTGGTGCGCATGACCGGCCACCTCGCGCATCTCGACGACGACTACCGCCGGGTGGCCGCGTTCGGCCTGCGGACGATCCGCGAGAGCATCGGCTGGCGCCTGACGGAGCCGACCGGCGCCGCCGCCGCATCGAGCGGTCGCTTCGACTTCGGCCGGACATTGCGTTGCGCCGATGCCGCCAACCGCCATGGCCTGCAAGTGCTGTGGACGTTGATGCACTACGGCTTCCCGAGTGGCGTCGATGTCTTCGCCGACGATTTCGCGGAGCGCTTCGCAGACTTCGCAGCGGCATCGGCGCGCACCTTGCGCGGCATGTCGGATCGCGCACCCGTCTACACGCCGATCAACGAGATCAGCTTTCTCGCCTGGGCGATCGCCGAGAGCGATTTCATCCATCCCTATCGACAGGAGTCGAAGCGCCGCCAGGGCCTCGAAGGCCACCACCGCGACGTCGGCTGGGAGGCGAAGTGGCGGCTGATCCGCGCTGCCTTGCTGGCGATCGAGGCGATCCGCGCCGAAGATCCGCGCGCGCGCATCCTGCACGTCGAGCCGCTGACGCACGTCGTGCCGCCACCGCACGCACCGCACCTCGCCTGGCGTGCCGACGAGATCGACGACTACCAGTGGCAGGCGTGGGACATGCTCTCCGGCGCCCTCATGCCTGAGCTCGGCGGCAAGCCGGAAGCGCTCGATCTTCTCGGCGTCAACTACTACCACAACTGCCAGTGGGAGATGGAGACCGGCCAGCGTCTCGAATGGCATCTCGATGACCCGCGCCGGGTCTCTTTGGCGTCGCTGCTGCGCAAGACGTCGAAGCGGTACGGCAAGCCGCTCGTGATCTCGGAGACGAGCCATGTCGGCGTCGGCCGGGCCCTCTGGCTCGACGATGTGAGCCAGGAGGTGGAGCGGGCCATGCGCGGTGGCGTGCCGGTCCTCGGGGTGTGCCTCTATCCGATCATCGACCGGCCCGACTGGAACGACTTCGCGCACTGGCACAACAGCGGCATGTGGGACGTCGACAACGCGCTCGGTGCGCCGGAGGCGATGACGCGGCGCATCCACCTCGGCTATGCGAAGAGCCTGCGTCGCGCGCAGGCGCGGATGGCCGAGTGCGAGGTCGCTCCGACGGTCCGGCCGCATCTCGTCGTCTTCTCGCGCCTGCGATGGGATCTCGTCGACCAGCGGCCGCAACATCTGCTATCGCGGATGGCGCGTCACTACGACGTCGTCTTCGTCGAAGAGCCGTCGTTCACCACCGAGAGAGCCTACCTGGAACGCTCGGCGCCCTGCCCCGGCATCGAAGTGCTGCGGCCGCACACGCCCATCGACGCGGCGAGCTTCGCCGACGCGCAGCTCGCCACCCTGCAGGTGCTGCTGGCCGGCTATCTGGCCGACAACCTGATCGACGACCACGTGGTCTGGTACGACACGCCCGCGTTGCTGCCGATGCTCGACGGCCTGGCGCCACGCGCCGTCGAGCGCATGCCCGAGCTCATGGCGGAGCTGGGGACGCCGAGCCGACCGCGACGACCAACCGCCCCCGGGAGACCGGCCGAACGCATCATGCAGCCGCGCCGAGAACGCAGCTCGCCGCCGCCACCACCGTGAGCTGCAGGCGCAACGGCAGCCAGGCGGCCAGCCCCTCTTCGGGATACAGGCGCCGATCGGCCGCATAGCAGGCGACGAGCACCGCCGCGCAGGTCAGCAGGCCGGCGCGGGCCGGCAGGAGCAGCGCGAGCCAGCCGGCGAGCTGCGGCACCACACCCCAGACCAGCGGACCCCGCGCCTCGCCGCCGGCGCGCAGTGCGGGCCCCCAATGCACGCCGCCGAGAAACGCGGCGATCGTGGCCGCGTAGGCGGCCAACGCGAAGCCCGCGCGCGTGGCGACGGGCGTGTTGTGCAACGCCCACATGGCGACCGCGCCGGCGACGAAAGGAAGCAACCCGGCGAGGCCAAGGGCACGGGCCCAGGGCGGAGGCGAAGAGGCCGGAATGGTGTGCACGGGACGACGACGGGTTTGCCAGCGTACTCGAAACCCCTCGGTCGCGAAGGCCAGTCGCCGGGCCACCATCCAGGCGCATCGCCGTCGGCCGATGTGCACAAACGCACGAAGGGTCATGCGGCCCACCACGCGCGACTCGGGTGAATGGCCCCGACGCGGCACGGCTCGAGGCAACCCCTCACAATTTGAAATCCCTTTCCCGGGACCTGCGTCGATGGAACAGAGCAAGCCTCCGCCCACTCCCCCGGACTCCGCTTGGCAGGACGAAGGGTTCGAGTACGAGCTCACCGACATCGACGAAGCCCGGCGCATCCTCGACACCGAATCGATCTCGCAGTTCGACGTCGCGACCATCGTGTCGCCGGATCACTGGAAGAAGCTGCGCCGCCCGAAGCTCCCGTCCGACCGCGCCCTCACCGGCCATGCGATCGACTGGCTGATGGCGCTGCCCTCGGCGCTCCGGCCCGAGCGGCTCAGCCACGAGTTCCCGCGGATCGTCAACGCCCTGGCCGAAGTCTGGGAAGAACCGGATCAGTGCCAGGCGGCATTCGACGGGCTCCTGTGCAGCCAGCGCAAGGGCAGGACGGGTTTTCCGCCTGCCGTGCTGGAGGAGCTGCTCGCGCTGAAGAACTGGACGCAGCTTTTCTGACGCCCGGCGGCACGGGCTCCCGAGCCCGTCAGTACTGGGCCAGCGCGGCGGCCAGCTTCCGGCGCACCGCGGCGGCCAGCGCTGCCGGCGCGACGACGCGCACCTGGTCGCCGTGGCGCAGAATGTCCATCAGGATCTCGGTCTCGTCGACGTACGGGATCGTCAGCTCGAAGCTGCCGTCGTCGAGCAGCCTCGACGCCTGCTCCGGGTGCCACTCCTCCTTGCTCACCCACTGCGCGGCATGCGGCTCGAAGACCAGCGTCGCCCACTGGCGATCGCCACCGGCGTAGATGCCGTAGCCGCCGTCCATCTCGGCCTGCACCTGGCGCAACGGGATCTCCCTGGCCTTGGCCTCGAGCGTCTCGGCGCCTTCGATCGCATCGAGGGCGAAGCGCAGCACCCTGTCCCGCGTGTGGCACCAGGCATCGACATACCAGGTGTTGCGGTAGTAGACCATCCGCTGCGGCGAGATGTCGCGCTCGCTCACCGTGCCGCGGCCGCGGGTGAGGTAGCGCATGTGCAGCCGGCGGCGCTTGAGCACGGCCTCGCCCACCAGCTCGAAGAACTGGCTAGACACCGGCCGCTTCGCCGAGCCGATGATCTTGACGCGCTTGAGCAGCTCCTTCGCGTCGGTCTCTGCAGTGCCCAGCATCTGGTGGATGCGGTCGAGCAGCGGCTGCAGGTGCCGGCTGATCACGCCGTCGGCGTCGAGCTCGCTCAGCAGCTCGTGCGTCATCAGCAGCGAATAGAGCTCGCGCTCGCTGAACCACAGCCCCGGCAGCTCGTGCTTCTGGCCGCGGCTCTCGGGCGCCAGCCGGTAGCCGTTCGAGGACCGGTCGTACTCGATCGGCGCGCCGAGCTGGTCGCGCAGGTAGTCGAGGTCGCGCTTGAGGGTGGCGGGCGACACCTCCAGCTCCTCGAGCAGGTCCTGGAAGCTCACGTGGCCGCGGTTGCGGATGAGCATCTCGATCTTGTAGACACGGGCGGTCTTGGTCATTGGCGGCCTGGCGTTCCGGTAGCTCGCTCTGTGAGCTTGTGGTCGCGCATTCTCTGCTCCATGGTGGGCGTCGTGCCCGCCAACCCGTTGCCTCCTGGAGCATCGCCATGGCCCACGCCGCACTTCAAGCTTCCATTTCGGTCACCTCCGCCGCCGCCCCGCGCGCCGAACCCGCCTCGGACACGGGTTTCGAGCTCGGCTGGGACTACGCCCACCACGGCGTCGTGCCGCCTGCCGCGCACCTGCATCCTCTCAGCCCGGTGCGCCAGGGCTGGGAGGCGGGCAGGAGCACGTTCGGACAGCGCACGCTGCAGGCCCATCGTCACGTGCGCAAATGGCTGCAACTGCGGCTGGGCGCCTGGCTGCGCGGCCGCGCGTTCGAGAGCACGCAGGTCAACCCGTCCTTCCTGCGCCAGATCGACGTACCGGTGTGCCCGATCACCCGCGAACCGCTGACGCACGGCACCGGCGAGCTCTCCGACGCATCGGTCGACCGCGTCTTCAACGACGCCGGCTACGCGGGCGGCAACCTGGCCGTGATGAGCGCGCGGGCCAACCGCGCGAAGAGCAGCTACGGCCCCGACGACGCGATGGCCTTCGTGAAGCAGATCGAAGCCGGCAAGCTCGGTGCGATCGACGGGCTGAGCGCGGAGCACTGGGCACGCATCGCCATCCTGACGTCGTTCGCCACGCCGATGACGCACGAGCGCGCCTCCACCCTGCCCTTGCTGGTCCTGCCGCCCAACCGGCTGCGCGTGCTGAACCCGGTGCAGGCCCTGCAGGTGATGCTCAGCCTGCAGTTCAGCCGCCCCGGGCACGGCCGGCGCTGCGCGATGCTGGCGAGCCTCATGCCGTCGTCCGACGCGAAGCAGGCCTTCAGCCCGTTCATGCTCACGCTGCTGGCACGGCGCGTCGCCGCCGGGCAGATCGCCGATGGCGCGGAAGAAAAGCGCGTCATCGAGGACATGTGGCGCGATCCGCTGGTGAATCGGCGCTGGCAGCGGCTGGCGTTGCGCCTGTCGGCGGCCGATTGCGAGCGAATCACTCGCCTGGCGGCGCAAAAAGGGCTGGCCGGGCCGGGACTCGCCTGGCTCGATGCCGGCCCGGCGACGGACGGATGGGCGCTGGCATCGGCCGGCTATGCGGTCGATGGTCTCGGGCCGGAGCCGAGCACGACGTCGACATCGCTCGCGGCAGAACCGGCGCCTGTTCCTGCCCGTGGTCGCGGCTTTCGCCGGGACCACGGCCACGGCGCTCAGCTCAGGTTCGCGATCTGCGACGAGTGATCGCCCTGCGCGCCGCGCGCTGCCAAGTTCTCGACCGACCGGGAACGCTACCGACGGAGGTTTCCGATGCCGGAAACGCCGAGATTCGTCTGGAACATTCTTGTCGCTAAGTGCGGTAGCGAACAGACCGGCATGCACATTGACCAGTAGGCTCTGCCCCGGACGCGGGGCGTCCTGTGAGGTGCATCCATGGATAGAGCTGAACAACCTTCAGAAACCCGGGGTTCCCAGCAAGACACTGTCCAGGCCGTTTCCGAGGCTGCCCGGCGGCCTTCCATCGACAATCCATTCGAAGGAGTCACCTTCTCCACCATCGCGACCGATGCGCGGGGAGTCATCCAGTTGTTCAACGCCGGCAGCGAGCGGATGCTGGGCTACGCGTCGCACGACGTGACCCATCGGCTCACGCCGGCCGACCTGGCTGATCCCGAAGAGCTCGCGCAGCGCGCCAAGGCGCTCGGCATCGAGTTGAACGTGGTGATCGAGCCCGGCTTCGAGGCCCTGATCGTCAAGGCGTCCAGGGGCCAGGAAGACATCATCGAGATGACCTACATCCGCAAGGACGGCGCGCGGCTGCCCGCGGTCGTGTCGGTGAATGCGCTGCGCGACGTCAACGGCGTGGTCATCGGCTACCTGCTCGTGGGCGTCGACGAGACGGCCAGGCGACACGCGGTGCGTGCCGTCGCGAAGGCGAACGCGCTGCAGTCGGCGATCGCCAGCAGCGCCTACTTCTCGAGCATCGCCACCGACGAGAACGGCGTCATCCAGCTGTTCAACGTGGGCGCCGAGCGGATGCTCGGCTACGACGCGAGCGAAGTGGTCGACAAGCTCACGCCTGCCGACCTGCACGACACCGCCGAGCTCACCGAACGGGCGCGGGCGCTGAGCATCGAGTTCGGAACGACGATCCGGCCCGGGTTCGAGGCGCTGGTCTACAAGGCGGCGCGAGGCATCGCCGACATCTACGAGCTGACCAAGGTGCGCAAGGACGGCAGCCGCTTTCCGGCCGTCGTCTCCGTCACTGGCCTGCGCGACGGCGACGGAACCGTCATCGGCTATCTGCTTCTCGGCACCGACAACACCGTCGCCAAGCGCCTGGAAGAGGAAACCGAGCGGCACCGCACCCACCTCGACAAGCTCTCGTTCGAGCGCATCGCCGAACTGGCGCAGGCGCGGGACGCGGCGGAAGCGGCGAGCCGGGCGAAGAGCGTGTTCCTCGCCAACATGAGCCATGAGCTGCGCACGCCGATGAACGGGATCATGGGCATGACCGACCTGGCGCTGCGCCGCGGCACCGACCCGAGGCAGATCGACTGGCTGCAGAAGAGCGCGCAGGCCTCGCGCCATCTGCTGGCGGTCATCAACGACATCCTCGACATCTCGCGCATCGAGGCCGACAGCCTGACCCTCGACGTCAAGCCATTCTCCTTCGCGGACGTCGTCAACGAGACCTTCCGGATGCTGAGCGAGCAGGCGCTGGTCAAGAGCCTCCGCCTGTCGAGCGAACTGGGGCCCGACGTGCCGCCGATGCTCGTCGGCGACGCCCTGCGCGTCCGGCAGGTGCTGCTCAACCTGGTGGGCAACGCCATCAAGTTCTCGGAGCAGGGGCAGGTCACGGTCCGGGCCCGGATCCAGAGCGAGAACAGCCGCTCGCTGCTCCTGCGGATCGATGTCGCCGACCAGGGGATCGGCATGACGCCGGAGCAGCAGGCGCTGCTCTTCAAGGCGTTCTCGCAGGTCGATGAATCGTCGTCGCGTCGTCATGGCGGCAGCGGCCTGGGGCTGGTGATCTGCAGGCGCCTGGCCGCCTTGATGGGCGGCGAGGTCGGCGTCGACAGCGCCTTCGGTGTCGGCAGCGTCTTCTGGCTCACGGCACGCTTCGAACGCGGATCCGTGGCGAAGGTCGAGATCGATCCTTTCGCGCAGCCGCAACTGGTCAAGCTGCGCCGGCGTTTCTCCGGCCGCCGGATCCTGGTGGCCGAAGACGAGCCGACCAGCCAGGAAGTGACGCGCCATCTCATCGAGGAGGCAGGCCTCCTGCTCGACGTCGCCTCGAACGGCCGCGAGGCCGTCGATCTGGCGAAGCGCTTCGCCGGCAGCTATTCGCTGGTGCTCATGGACATGCGCATGCCCGACATGGACGGGCTCGACGCCACCCGGGCGATCCGCCTCATCCCGGGCATGGCCCACGTGCCCATCGTCGCCATGACGGCGAACGCCTTCGACGAGGACAAGCAGGAATGCTTCGCCGCGGGCATGAACGGCCACATCGGCAAGCCGGTCGAGCCGGAGGTCCTCTACTCGACGCTGCTCCAGCTGCTCATCA
>CAZZVH010000180.1:0-7441 GCA_964657365.1 uncultured Burkholderiaceae bacterium | reverse complement strand
GTTCTGCACGTCGATCAGCGGCATCGTCTCGGAGCTGATCGCGAGCGTCAGCACCGGCGCATCGGCCGGGTTCACTTTCGCGTAGACCGGCGGCGCCGGCAGGTCGACCGGCAGCAGCGAACCGCCGGCGTTGATGGCCGCCTGCACTTCCTGCTCGGCGATGTCGAGCGTCAGGCCGAGCGTGAATTGCAGCGTGACGATCGAGGCGCCGGCGGCGCTGGTCGAGCTCATGCGGTCGAGGCCGGCCATCTGGCCGAACTGGCGCTCGAGCGGCGCCGTCACCGTGTTGCTCATCACCTCCGGGCTGGCGCCGGGGTAGAGCGTCTGCACCTGGATGGTCGGGTAGTCGACCTGCGGCAGCGCAGACAGCGGCAGGAACTTGAAGCCGACCAGGCCGGCGAGGACGATCGCCACCATCAGCAGCGAGGTCGCCACCGGCCGCAGGATGAACTGGCGTGACGGGCTCATCGGCCCGGACTCCGGGAGCCGCTCACGGCTGTGCCGTCACCGTCGCGTTCGACGCCGCGCACGGCTCAGCCGCCGTCGCTCGCCGAGCGCTGGCGGCGGCGGCGCGGCTCCGAGCCACCGGCCGCGGGACCCGACGCGCCGCGCCTGCCTCCGTAGGCGCCGGAGGCAGGCCGATCGCTCGGCAACTGCACGTGGGCGCCGTCCTTCAGGCGGTCGCCGCCCTCGGTGACGACGCGCTCGCCGGCCTCGAGGCCCTTGTTGACGGCGATGACGTCGTTGGTCTGGATGCCGCGCTCGACGTTCTTCACGGTCACCGTCCGGTCGTCGTTGATGGCGTAGACGAAATCGCCGTTCGGCCCGTGCCGCATCGCCGTCACGGGAATCACGATGGCGCCGTCCTGCGTGCGCAGCAGCAGCCGCACGTTGACGAACTGGTTCGGGAACAGCGCGCCGGCGGCGTTGCCGAACCGGGCCTTGGCCTTGACCGTCCCGGTCGAGACGTCGATCTGGTTGTCGAGCGTGGAGAAGATGCCGTCGTCGAGCTTGTTGGTGCGCGTGCGGTCGAACGCCGAGACCTCGAGCTTCGCACCGGCGGCGACGCTCGCCTGGATCTCGGGAACGCGGTCCTGCGGGATCGAGAACTGGACGTCGATGGGCGTGACCACGGTGATCACGGCGACGCCCGCGCTGTCGCCGGCGCCGATGTAGTTGCCGGCATCGACCGGCCTCAGGCCGACCCGGCCGGCGACCGGCGCGACGATGCGGCTGTAGCCAAGATTGAGCCGCGCCGTGTTCTCGTTGGCCTGGTCGATCACGATGGTCGCCTGGAGCTGCTTGACGAGCGCGGCCTGGGTGTCGACGTCCTGCCGGGCGATCGAGTCCTGGCCGAGCAGCGTCTGGTAGCGGCCCAGCTGGACCTTGGCGCTGTCGAGCTGCGCCTCGTCGCGCAGGCGCGCGCCGATCGTCTGCTGCAGCGCGACCTCGAACGGCCGCGGGTCGATGGTCGCGAGCAGTTGGCCCTTCTTGACCATCTGGCCTTCGGTGAACAGCACCTGCGTGATGACGCCGGACACCTGCGGGCGCACCGTGACCGTGGCGAGCGGGACGACTGTGCCGAGAGCGTCGAGCACCACCGGAAGATTCGCCCGCGCGGCGACGGCAACGCCGACGGTCGTGGCGCCGGCACCGTTCGGGCCACCGCCCCGGCCGCCCCGGCCGCCGCCCGCTCCGCCGAATCCGCCGGCGCCGCTCGCACCACTGGCAGCGCCGGACGCCGCCGAAGCCGGTGCCCCGCCGCTGCCGAATCCGCCCGGCTCGGCCGGCCGATGGATGAGATACCAGGCCAGCGCGCCGAGGCCGATCAGTGCCAGCACGGCGATGACGGCACCGAGCCAGCGGCGGCTCGCCGACGGACGGCGGCGCGGCGGCGCAGTGGAGGCAGGAGGTTCGTCGAAGGGGGGCTGGTCCATGCGAGGGAGGAACTGGTGAACCGCGAAGGCTACCAAGACCGACTGGCGCCCGCACCTGTTTCATCGACCGGCGGAACGGCGGCTTCATGTTCGGCAAACGCCGTGCGCGCGGGTCGCCTTCCTCCGACAAGCACGTTCCGGAGGCTCCGGCGGAGGGATGATCCCGTGTTGACGCCCGGGCGGTGTGGAAATTATTCTTTACCGTCCGGTCGAGGCTTGCCGTCGCGCGCCGCGAGACCCTCACGTGAATCCCCAACACGAGCACCGACCATGACCGCACGACTCGCCGGCAAGACCGCCTTCATCACCGCTGCCGGACAGGGCATCGGCCGCGCCACCGCCGAGGCGTTCGTGCGCGAAGGAGCCCGCGTCATCGCCACCGACATCGACGACGCGCTGCTCGCCGATCTCGCCCGCAGCACCGGCTGCGAGACACGCCGGCTCGACGTCACCGACGCCAGCGCGGTCCTCGCCGCCTCGATCGAGGCGCTCGCCCGCGGCCCCGTGCACGTCCTCTTCAACGGCGCCGGCTACGTCCACGCCGGCACCGTCCTCGACTGCGACGAGATCGCCTTCGACTTTTCCTTCGATCTCAACGTCCGCTCGATGTACCGCCTGATCCGCGCCTTCCTGCCGGCCATGCTCGCCTCGTACGAGGCCGGCACCGGCGGCGGCTCGATCATCAACATGGCCTCGGTGGCCGGCAGCATCAAGGGCGCCCCCAACCGCTTCGTCTACGGCGCCACCAAGGCGGCAGTGATCGGCCTCTCCAAATCGATCGCCGCCGACTTCATCACCCGCGGCGTCCGCTGCAACGCGATCTGCCCCGGCACCGTCGAATCGCCCTCGCTGCAGGAACGCATCGCCGCCCAGGCCCGCGCCAGCGGCCAGACCGAAGCCCAGGTGCATGCCGCCTTCGTCGCACGCCAGCCCATGGGCCGCGTCGGCCGCACCGACGAGATCGCCGCCCTCGCCGTCTATCTCGCGAGCGACGAATCGGCTTTCACCACCGGAACGGCGCAGATCATCGACGGCGGCTGGTCGAATTGAGTTCCACGCTCCTCCGACGCCGTTGATCGCGCGGCGCGCGGTCGGCGCGCGGCAATCGACGCAAGTGAACCTAAACTCGTCGTCCAAGTTCACCGAGGACCAGCCATGAAGCTGATGCGATACGGCGCCAAGGGCGCGGAGAAGCCGGCGCTCGTCGATGCCGGCGGCGTGGTGCGCGACCTGTCGGGCGTGCTGCCGGACATCACGGCCGAGACGTTGACGCCGGCTGGCCTGCGTCGCCTGGCCGAGCTCGATGCGTCGAAACTGCCGGCGGTCGCCAATCCGGGCCGGACCGCGCCGCCGTGGAGCGGCATGGGCAAGTTCATCTGCATCGGCCTGAACTACTCGGACCATGCGGCCGAGACGAACTCGCCGATCCCGAAGGAACCGATCATCTTCATGAAGCCGAACAACACGCTGATCGGCTGCAACGACGCGGTGGTGCTGCCGAAGGATTCGGTGAAGACCGACTGGGAGGTCGAGCTCGGCATCGTCATCGGCACGAAGGCGCGCTACGTCGAGCAGGCCGATGCGCTGAAGTACGTGGCCGGCTACTGCGTCGTCAACGACGTCTCCGAGCGCGAGTACCAGCTCGAGCGCGGCGGCACGTGGGACAAGGGCAAGGGCTGCGACACCTTCGGCCCGGTCGGCCCGTGGATGGTCACGGCCGACGAGGTCGCCGATCCGCAGGCGCTGCCGATGTGGCTCGACGTCAACGGCACGCGGCGCCAGGACGGCTCGACGAAAACAATGATCTTCGGCGTCGCCGAGCTGGTCGCCTACGTCAGCCGCTTCATGACGCTCTATCCGGGCGATCTCATCACGACGGGCACGCCGCCCGGCGTCGGCCTGGGCATGAAGCCGCCGACGTACCTGAAGGCCGGCGACGAGATGCGGCTCGGCATCCAGGGGCTCGGCGAGCAGCGGCAGACGGTCCATGCCTGGAATCCCGAGCTGATCGACGGGTGACCGCCGGGGCCGTCGCGCTGCCGGCTTGGCTGCGGCCGTGGCGGCTGCTGCCCGCCTATGTCATCAACGGCATCGGCACGGCCGTCGGCATCGGCCTGATCCAGCAGCTGACGCGCGAGATCGCCGGGCCGCACGCGGCGGCGCTGGTGGTGAGCGGCGCGGTCAGCGCCAGCATCGCCGACCTGCCCAACGTGCCGTCGCGGACGTGGCACCGCGTCGGCGCGGCGGCGCTACTCAGCGTCTGCGCGGCATTGGCGGTCGACCTGATGCGGCGGCACCCGCTCGGGCTCGGGGTCGTCGTCATCGTCGTCGCCTTCCTGGCCATGATGACGCTGGCCTGGGGCGCGCGCGCCGGCGCCGTCTCGTTCTCGCCGATCCTGTCGATGATCTTCTCGATGGCGGTGCCGCCGGCCGATCACGAGCTGTCGATCGTCGGCTGGAGCGCATGCGGCGTGTTCGCCTATCTCGCCTGGGCGCTGCTGGCCAGCGTGGTGCTGCAGCGGCGCTACCGCACGCTGGTGCTGGTCGCCACCTTGCGGGCCGCCTCGCAGCTGTTCCGCTCGCGCGCCGACGTGCTGGTCTCGTTTCGCGTCGGCGCCGGCGAAGCACCGCCGCTGGCGGCCTGGATCGGCGGCGAGGCGGCGCTGGCGGAGCGGCTGCAACAAGCGCGTGACCTGCTCTACCCGGCGCCGGAGAGCCCGCTCTGGCACCGCAACGTCTCGATCCTGCTGCGCGTCATCGACCTGCGCGATGCGCTGCTGGCCAGCCGCCTCGACGTCGACCTGCTCGGCAGCGACGCCGCGGGCCGCGAGATCCTCGAACGCGCCGCCGGTGCGTTGCGCGCGGTCGGCGCCCAGCTCGACGCCGCCAGCGACGCCCTGCGCGACGGCACCGTGCCGACCGTCTCGCTGGAGCCCTCGCTCGACATCGCCGCCGCGGCCGACGAGCTGTCGATGGAGGCGGACGACCCCCGCGCGCGCCTGCTGCCGGTGCTGCAGGGCCGCCTCGATCGCCTGGCCGCCGACGTCGCCCGCGTCCACCGCCTGCTGCACGGCGAGGTCGAGCCGCTGCCGCTGACGCACGCCCAGCTGCAGACCTTCGTCGCGCCCGAAGGCTGGCCGACGCGGGCGCTGAAGCCGCACTGGCGCGCCGATTCGCTGGTGCTGCGCCACGCGGTGCGGATGTCGCTCGCGCTCGGCACGGCCTACTACCTCGCGCTCTCGCTGCCCTGGGGCGCGCACCCGTACTGGCTGGTGCTGAGCGTCGGCGTGGTGCTGCGTGGCAGCCTGGGCGACACGCTGGCCCGGCGCAACGCGCGGGTCGCCGGCACGATGCTCGGCTGCCTGGTCGTGGTCGGCTTGTCTCACGTCCCGTCGGAGGCATTCCAGAGCAGCATCTTCCTCGGCGCCCTGGCGACCGCGCACGCCTTCGTGACGCAGCGCTACTGGCTGACCTCGACGGCCGCGAGCGTGATGGCGCTGCTGCAGTCGCACCTCATCAACCCCGAAGGCGGTTTCGCGATCGCCGAGCGCGTCGGCGACACCTTCCTCGGCGCCATGCTCGCCTGGTGCTTCAGCTACGTGATGCCGTCGTGGGAACGGCGCAGCGTGCCGGAGGCGATCGCACGGGTCCTGCGCGAGCTGCGCGAGTACGCATCGCATTCGCTGCGCGCCGGCTCGGGCGATGCGGTCGACGAGCGGATGGCGCGGCGCAAGGCCTATGAGTCGCTGGCCGCGCTCGGCGCCGCGCTGTCGCGCAGCCGGGTCGAGCCGAGGGGCGTGCGGCTGCCGATCCGCAAGGTTGCGACGCTGCTCGACCACGGCGAACGCTTCATGGCGCATCTTTCGCTCGTGCGCCATTCGCTGGCGACGCTCGACGACGCGTCGGAGCTGACGCGGATCGATTCGGCGCTGGCCGACGCGGTGGCCGAGGTCGGCGCGTGTCTCGACCTGAAGGGGCCGGGTCTGGTGGCGAAGACGGCGGCGCCCGGCGAGACGCAAGAAGGACACGGGCCGCATGATCCGCACGCGGCAGGCGCCGGCTCGCTCGAGCTGCTGCCGGCGCAGCCGCCCACGCACGACGTCGTGCCCTGGCTGTCGCGCCGGCTGACGCAGCTGGTCGACGAGGCGGCGCACATCCGCACCGCGGCGCAGGCCAGCCTCGGCACCTGACCGACGGCACGACCCCCCGAACGCCGCCCGACGAGCCGGTCATACACTGCAAGACGCCATCCGGGAGCGCACGCACCATGGGCAACGCACCAGTCATCCGCATCCATCCGCACGACGACGTCGTGATCGCACGGGCCCAGCTCGTCGGCGGCACGCGCATCGAGAGCGAGAACATCACGGTCGCCGGCTTGGTGCCGCCCGGCCACAAGATCGCGACACGGGCGATCGCCGCCGGCGATCCGGTGCGCCGCTACGACCAGATCATCGGCATCGCCCGGCAGGCCATCGCGCCGGGCCAGCACGTGCACACGCACAACCTCGAGTTCTCCAGCTTCGCGCGCGACTACGCCGCCGCCAGCGGCGCGCGCGCCACCGACTACGCGAGCGAGCCGGCGAGCTTCGACGGCATCGTCCGCGCCGACGGCCGGGTCGCGACGCGCAACTACATCGGCATCCTGACCTCGGTGAACTGCTCGGCGACGGTGGCGCGCGCCATCGCCGACCACTTCCGGCGCGACACCAATCCGCGCGCCCTGGAGCGCTTCCCGAACGTCGACGGCGTGATCGCGCTGACGCACGGCGCCGGCTGCGCCACGGCGAGCGACGGCGAGCCGCTGCAGGTGCTGCGGCGCACGCTCGGCGGCTACGCGCGGCACCCCAACTTCGCGTCGGTGATGGTGGTCGGCCTCGGCTGCGAGACCAACCAGATCGGCGGCATGCTGGAGCAGGAGAGCCTGGCCACCGGCGCGCAGCTGCACGCCTTCAACATCCAGGAGACGGGCGGCACGAAGAAGACCGTGGCGCACGGGATCGAGCTGGTCGAGTGGCTGCTCGAGGACGCGAACAAGGCGAAGCGCCGGCCGGTGCCGGCGAGCCACATCATGGTCGGCCTGCAGTGCGGCGGCTCCGACGGCTACTCGGGCATCAGCGCCAACCCGGCGCTCGGCGCCGCGGTCGACCGGCTGGTGCGCCACGGCGGCACGGCGATCCTCTCGGAGACGCCGGAGATCTACGGCGGCGAGCATCTGCTCACGCGTCGCGCCGTCTCGACCGAGGTCGCCGACAAGCTGATCGCACGCATCCGCTGGTGGGAGCGCTACTGCGAGCGCAACGACGCCGAGATGGACAACAACCCGTCCGCCGGCAACAAGGCGGGCGGCCTGACGACCATCCTCGAGAAGAGCCTCGGCGCGATCGCCAAGAGCGGCACCACCAACCTCACCGACGTGTTCGAATACGCGCAGCCGGTGACGACCAGGGGCCTCGTCTTCATGGACACGCCGGGCTACGACCCGGTCTCGGCCACCGGACAGG
>CAZZVH010000179.1:0-7468 GCA_964657365.1 uncultured Burkholderiaceae bacterium | reverse complement strand
ACCAGCAGCACCAGCATGACGTCGATCAGCGGCGTCATGTTGATGTCGCTCATCGGCGGCGGCCGGGCGGTGCGTTCGAGACGTCCGAATGCCATGGCGATGCAGGTGCCGGAACGGTCGGGTGGCGGCGGGCGGTCAGGCGCCCGGCGAGGTATCGACGATCATCTCGCGCAGGTCGTGCGCGAAGCCCTCGAGCTCGGCCTCGCTGGCGGCCACGCGCTTGCCGAACACGTTGTAGGCCAGCACGGCGGGGATCGCCACCGCCAGGCCGGCGGCGGTCATCACGAGCGACTCGCCGACCGGGCCCGACACCTTCTCGATCGTGATCGCACCCGCGGCCGAGATGCTCAGCAGCGCGTGGTAGATGCCCCAGACGGTTCCGAACAGGCCGATGAAGGGCGCCGTGCTGCCGATCGACGCGAGCAGGACCTGGCCGAACTGCAGTTGCGCCAGCACGCCGTGGAGGGCGTCGCGCAGGCGCCGCGTCAGCTGCGAATCGGCGTGGCCCTTGGCCTCGAGCGTGCCGCTCGGAGGCACCGTGACGGCGGCGTCGAGCAGGGGGCGGAGGACGCCTTCGCGATCGAACGCGGCGAGTTGTTCCCGGCCGGCCTCGAGCGTCGGCGCGGCCCAGAACGCGGGCACCGCCCGCTGCAGGTCGACGTGGACGCGCTGCAGAAGCCAACCCTTCCAGAAGATGACGACCCAGGCGCTGACGGACATCAGCAACAGCAGCAACGCGACCGTGCGCGTGATGGCGTCGCCCTGCGACCAGAAATGCTCGAAACCGCTCATCGCCATGCCCCCGCGCCGGTGGCGGCCGCGGCCGCATCGATCGTCATGATGTCAGACCGAGCACGTCGTTCATGTCGAACAGGCCCGTCGTCCTGCCGGCGACGAAGCGGGCCGCGCGCAGGCTGCCGTCGACATAGGTGGCCCGGCTCGCCGACCGGTGCGTGATCTCGATCCGTTCGCCCGGACCGGCGAACACGACGGTGTGGTCGCCGACCACGTCGCCACCGCGCAGCGAAGCGAATCCGATCGTGCCGGACCGCCGTTCGCCGGTCTCGCCGTGACGCGCATGCACGGCGGATTCCGCGAGCGTGGTGCCGCGCGCCGTGGCGACGACTTCGCCCATCAGCAGCGCCGTGCCGCTCGGCGCGTCGACCTTGCGCTGGTGGTGCATCTCGACGATCTCGACGTCGTAGCTCGGGTCGAGCGAGCGCGCGGCGACGTCGAGCAGTTTCATGACGACGTTGACGCCGACGCTCATGTTCGGCGCCATGACGATCGCGATCTCGCTCGCATGGCCGGCGATCTCCGCCCTCTGTCCGGGCGTGAAGCCGGTCGTGCCGACGACGGCGTTGACGCCGAGGGCGCGGCACGACGCGAGGTGCGCGAGCGTGCCTGCCGCGCGAGTGAAGTCGATCAGGACGTCGGCGCCGCGCAGCCCGGCGGCGATGTCGGCGGTGACGACGACACCGCTCCGCTGGCCGAGGAAGCCGGTCGCGTCATGGCCGAGATCGGCACTGCCGGGCAGGTCGAGCGCGCCGCTCAAGGCGAGGTCGGTGCTGCCGGCGATGGCCTCGATCAGCATGCGCCCCATCCGCCCGGAAGCGCCTGCCACGGCGATGCGCGGCTGTTCCGCGCTCACCCGGCGAGGCGCGCCATCGTTCACGAGCGCGGCTCGAGCGGCGGGTAGGTGCGCACCGGCGGCGGTGTCGCCGGCTCGGTCGTCGCCGCCTTGGCGGGCGTCGGCAAGAGCTTCAGCTCCGCATCGGTCAGGGCGAGCGGCGGCGGTGTGCTCGGCGGATGGTAGGTATCGATCAGGGTCACGAAGTCGCGCTCGGTCGGGAGGCTGCCGCCGGTGTCGATGCGGTCGAGCTTCTCGTCCTTGAAGAAGACGACGATGCGGCGCAGCTGCGGCTCCGCACCCTGGCGGCGGATCGTGAAGACGTAGTCCCAGCGGTCGGCATGGAAGGCGTCGGTGAGCAGCGGCGAGCCCAGGACGTCGCGGACCTGGGCCCGCGAGAGCCCCGTCTTGACGGCGGCCGCCTGCTCGCTCGTGATGACGTTGCCCTGCACGACTTCGAGCCGATAGGGCGTGACGACGCCGAGCAGGTCGCCGGAGCTGGAGATGCTCTGGCATCCGGCCAGCGACGCCAGCAGCAGCGCCGCTGCGACCAGCGACGCGTGCGGCCGGGACCTGCCGGCGGGAAGCGGAATGCGAAGGATGGACATGGCCTGCGACAGGCCGGCGCCGCAGCACCCGCCAAGCTCGTATGATGAAACGATTCTATCGGCGTGCCACGCCGCCATTGCCAGCGTCATGAACCAGGCCGACGAACTCAAGAACAGCGGTTTGAAGGCAACGCTGCCGCGCATCAAGGTGCTCGAGGTCTTCCAGAAGACCAAGGAGCGCCACATGAGCGCGGAAGACGTCTTTCGCGCCCTCCTGGCCGAGAACGCCGATGTCGGCCTGGCCACGGTGTACCGGGTGCTGATGCAGTTCGAGCAGGCCGGCATCCTGTCGCGCAACCACTTCGAGACCGGCAAGGCGGTGTTCGAGCTGAACGAAGGCAAGCACCACGACCACCTGGTCTGCCTCGACTGCGGCCGGGTCGAGGAGTTCTTCGACGCCGAGATCGAGAAGCGCCAGCGCAGCATCGCCCAGACCCGCGGCTTCGAGTTGCAGGACCACGCCCTCGCTCTCTACGCCGCCTGCACCAAGAAGAACTGCGAATTCAAAATCAAGTAGAGGGGGCCCCCACGCTCCGGGGTACCGTCGCTGCCCCCCGTGGGGGCGCAGCGGCTTTGGGGCGGCCCGGCGGCCGCTGACCGCGGCGCCCGACCTCCGGCCCAGTCCGCCTGGCTAGTCCGGCTTGGCCATCGCCTTGTTGTGGCGCTCGATGAACTCGCTGTAGGTGTCGATGCCACGCAACTGCAGGATCGTGTTGCGGACGGCGGCCTCGACCAGCACGGCGAGGTTGCGGCCGGCATCGACGGCGATCACGGTCTTGCGCACCGAGACGTCGAGGATCTCCTCGTTGAGCGGCTCGTACGGCAGGCGCTCGAATTCGCGGTCCATCGTTTCCTTGCGCACCAGGTGGACGATCAGCTTCAGGCGCATCTTCCGGCGCACCGCCGTCTCGCCGAAGATCGCCTTGATGTCGAGCAGGCCGATGCCGCGCACCTCGAGCAGGTTCATCAGCAGTTCCGGGCAGCGTCCTTCGAGGGCCGATTGCGAGATGCGGTACAGGTCGACCGCGTCGTCGGCGACGAGGCCGTGGCCGCGCGAGATGAGCTCGAGGCCGAGCTCGCTCTTGCCGAGGCCCGATTCGCCGGTGAGCAGCACGCCGAGGCCGAGGATGTCCATGAAGACGCCGTGGCGGGTCGTCCGTTCGGCGAAGTGCTGGCTCAGGTAGTCGCGCACGACATCGATGACGTGCCCCGCCGATTCCGCGGTCACGAACATCGGGATGTCGGCACGGTCGCAGAGGGCGACCAGCCGGTCCGGCGCTTGCTGCCCGTCGGCGACGATGAGCACCGGCGGGTCGAGCGTGACGATCCGCGAGATGCGCCGCTCGACCACTTCGGGTGGCTCGTCCCTCAGGTACGCGACCTCGCGCTTGCCGACGATCTGGACCCGGTTCGGATGGATGTAGTTGAGGTAGCCGACCAGATCGGCCGAGGAGCGGGCGTCGCGCACCGCGGCCTCGTCGAAATCGCGCTCCGGGTGGGCGTGGCCGGCGATCCACTCCCAGTGCAGCGTCTTGCTGAATTCCTCGAACAGCGCCTCGGCGCTGATGACGCTCGGCTTCATGGCGCCGGCGCGGCGACGGCCCGGCGCAGTGTCACGCGACCGAGCGGAGCGGTTCCCACTCGGCGATCAGCCGGTGCACCACCGCCGCCTCGCCTTCGGTCTTCAGGCGCTCGCGCAGGCCGCGGTCGGAGAGCATCTCGGCGATCTCGGACAGGATCTCGAGATGGCGCTGCGTCGCGGCTTCGGGCACGAGCAGGAAGATCAGCAGGGCGACCGGCTCGTCGTCGGGCGCGTCGAAGGCGATCGGATCGCTCACCCTGAGCACGGCGGCGAGCGGATTCTTCAACCCCTTGATGCGGCCGTGCGGAATCGCCACCCCGTGGCCGAGGCCGGTCGACCCCAGGCGCTCACGGGCGAACAGGTTGTCGGTGACCGTGGCGCGCGAGATCGAGTGCTGGTTCTCGAACAGCAGGCCGGCCTGCTCGAACACGCGTTTCTTGCTCGTGGCCTCGACACCGACCAGAACATCGGCAGCGGGCAGGATGGCGGCGAGGCGATTCATAAGATGCGCCGCGCTGGAACGGCGCAGACGGGATGACACGGCGATGAATTATGAGACGGTCGCCCCGTGCATGTCGCGCCGCGGGAACTCCGGACCGACAGCCGGACACCCGATTGCTGCGCCGCGGCAACACTACCGCGGCGCCGGACCTTCGCCGCCCTCAGCCGAGCGCGGCGCCCGTCCGTTTCGGCGACTCGTGGTGGTGGTCCTGGACCTTGTCCTTGTGGCGAACGACCTGGCGGTCGAGCTTGTCCATCAGCTGGTCGATCGCTGCGTACAGGTCTTCGGCCGCGCACTCGGCGAAGATGTCCTTGCCCTTGACGTGCAGCGTCACCTCGGCCCGTTGCCGGCGCTCCTTCTCGCTGAGCTTCTCGACGCACAGGATCACGGTGATGTCGACAACCTGATCGAAGTGGCGCGTCACGCGCTCCAGCTTCGTGAGCACGTACTCCTTGATCGCCGGGGTGACTTCGAGATGGTGACCGCTGATCGTCAGATTCATGAGAAATCCCTTCGGGAATGCGGCAGCAGACAGTAGCAGAGCCCAGCCCTCCCGTGTCGGCAAAACCGACGTCGCCAGCAGGGCCGTCGGGCCTCAGCGCCGCTGCAGGGTGAACTGCACCACGCTCGTGTTCCCGGCCGAGAAGGCGGCTTCGCAGTAGGCGAGATAGAACTCCCAGATGCGCAGGAACCGGGTGTCGAAGCCGAGCTGCCGGACGGTCGTCTCCTCGCTCAGGAACCGTGTTCTCCAGCGCGCCAGGGTCTCGGCGTAGTCGAGGCCGAAATCGAATTCGGTCACCACTTCCAGGCCGGCCGCCTCGGCGGCACGGCGGAATTCCCGGCAGCTCGGCAGCAGGCCGCCCGGGAACACGTACTGCTGGATGAAGTCGGTCGACCGCACGTAGCGGTCGAACAGGTCGTCCCGGATCGTGATGCTCTGGATGCAGGCCTTGCCGCCCGGCTTCAGGCGCTCGCGGATGGTCGCGAAGAACGACGGCCAGTACTGCCGGCCGACGGCTTCGAACATCTCGATGGACGCGATCGCGTCGTAGGGCGCGTCGTCGATGTCGCGGTAGTCCTGGAAGCGCAGGTCGGCGCGCAGGCCGGCGCCCGCGAGGCGTTCGCGGGCCCAGTCGAGTTGCTCGGCGGAGAGCGTCACGCCGGTCACGTCGGCACCGAAGTCGCGTGCCGCCATCTCCGCCAGCGCGCCCCAGCCGCAGCCGATCTCCAGCACCCGGTCGCCCGGCCGGACACCGCACTCGCCGAGCGCCCGGCGCACCTTCGCGTGCTGCGCCGTGGCCAGGTCGCCGGAACGGTCGCCCTCGAACCAGGCGCTGCTGTAGTTCATGGTCGGATCGAGCCACAGCCGGTAGAAATCGTTGCCGAGGTCGTAGTGGGCGTGGATGTTCTTCTTCGAGCCGCGCCGGGAGTTGCGGTTGAAGAGATGGCGCGCCCGGTAGAGCAGCGAGCCCCACCAGCTGCCGTAGATGGCCTTCTCGACCTCGTCACGATTGGCCGTGAAGACCTTCAGCAGCGTCGCCAGATCGGGCGTGGTCCAGTCGCCGGCGATATAGGTTTCCGCAAAGCCGATGTCGCCCGACTTGAGCGCCGCCGCGCAAGCGTTCCAGTTGCGCAGCGTGATCGCGGCCCGCGGGCCGCCGGAGCTGTCGTTGCCGAAGTGGGCCATGCCGCCGTCGGGCAGGCCGACGTCGAGCGAGCCGTGCCGCAACTGCGCCAGCAGCCGGAACACCGCACGGGCGGCCGCCGGCGCGGAGTCGGAGAGATCGGGCTGGGAACTGCGGGTCAGCGTGTTCATGGTCGGAGTGAAGTGGGAGTCAGCGGGTCACGAACGACTGCGGCGGCGTGGGCTTCTTGACGAAAGGCACTCGGCGAACCCACAGCCGCAACGCCTGCCAGTGGATCCGGGCGACCACCACCAGCGTCATCAACGGCATGGCGAGGAACGCCGCCCGCAGCGACCGCGTCGTGGCCGGCTCGAGCAGACCGGACACGCTGGTCTGCAGGAGCACGCCGGCCGCATCGTGGTGATCGATCCGCGCAACTGTCCTCGCTGGCGATCTACGCCCGGCAGCGTGGTCCGGATGCAGGTCGGTGCGCATGAAGCGGAAGCGGTACTCGCCCGTCGTCTCGCAGAACGGCGAGACGTGAAAGCGCTTGGCCGCGCGGGCTTCGCGACCGAAGGCGAGGCCGTCGCCGCACAGCAGGTAGCAATGGCGCTCGCCGAAGGTGTTGTTTACCTCGACGACGATCGCCGCGAGGGAGTCGTCCCGCCGGTGGCAATACCAGAAGCTGACCGGCTTGAACGCATGGCCGAGCACGCGCGGGAAGCAGTGCAGCCAGACCTCGCCGGCCGCGTCGTCGATGCCGGCGTCCTGAAGGGTCTGCTCTAGCCAGGCGAGACTGTCGGCGCGGCCGTCGCCGTGATCGGCGTCGTGGAAGCTGACCAGCCCGAACCGGTTGCGTCGCAACGCCGGGGCGGCGTGCTCGCGCAGGCTTCGCATCGGCAACAGCAGGAAGTAGGTGCGGTAGGCGAAGGCGAGAGGCTTCGGCCGCAGGCGGGCGTGGCGCACCTGTCCGAGGCCGAGCAGCGGCCGGGCGTCGAAGGGCGTCAAGCCGGCTCCCGTTCACGCTGCGCCGCGGGGTGCGACGCCGTGTCGGCCGACAGCCGGCGCGCAGCCTCCAGGCCCGAGGCGAGACCGTCTTCGTGGAATCCGTAGTTCGTCCATGCGCCGCAGAACCAGGTGTCGCGCCGCCCCTGCAGGTCGGGCAGGCGGGCCTGCGCGCGTGTCGCCGCCGCGTCGAAGACGGGATGCGCATAGTCGAAGGTCCCGTGCACGGTGGCGGGCGCGGGCGCGACGATCGGATTGAGCGAGACGATCACCGGGGTCGTGAAAGGCAGCGGCTGCAGGCGGTTGAGCAGGTAGTGCAGGCACACCGACGTCGCTTCCGGCCCGGCTTCCGCGGCCCGCGCGTAGTTCCAGGCCGCCCAGGCCTTGCGGCGTCGCGGCAGGAGGCTGGCATCGGTGTGCAGGACGGCGCGGTTGGCGTGATAGCGGATCGACCCGAGCACCTCGCGCTCGGCGTCGCTCGGGTCGGCCAGCAGCGCGAGCGACTGGTCGCTGTGG
>CAZZVH010000178.1:0-7471 GCA_964657365.1 uncultured Burkholderiaceae bacterium | reverse complement strand
CTTCCGCGGTACTGCCAACGAATCCTGCTGCGCAGGCGGTCGCGACGACGATGGCTTTCAACAATGTCTTCATGACAACGCTCGATTCCTGTTTCCGATGTGACCACAGCGTGCGCCAGGCGCTGGCCGCGATCCATCGGAGAGCCGGGTGATGCCGTGTAGGGCGTGGAGCAGCAGCGTTGCTGGATGTTTCTCTAGACGCCGGCGCCTGTCAGGCCCGGTGGAAGCCCGATATTCTGCGGTCCTCACGCACGGTCGGCCCGGCCTGTCGGTCCGCCCTCACCAGGAGCCAGCCATGACCAGCATCGGCAACTCGATCCACGAGGTTTTCGTCTACCTGCGCGTCGCCGACACCGGCGCGGCGATGCGCTTCTACGCCGACGCGTTCGGCGCCGTCGAACGCTATCGCCTGACCGAGCCCTCGGGCCGCATCGGGCATGCAGAGATGCAATTGGGGCCGACGGTGCTGATGCTCTCCGACGCGTTCCCGGAGCACGGCCTCGATGCCCCGTCGGTCGGCCAGGACCCGCCCTGTTCCGTGCATCTGCACGTCGACGACGCGGACCGCATGGCCGACGTCGCCGTCGCTGCCGGCGCGACGATGCTGATGCCGCCCACCGACCAGTTCTACGGCGAGCGCGGCTGTCGCCTGCGCGACCCGTTCGGCCACACCTGGCTGATCGGCCACGAGATCGAGAAGGTGACGCCGGAGGAGATGCAGCGGCGCTACGACGCCCTGTTCGCGTGAGCGCGACGGGCGCGCGTCCCGGGTCAGCGCGCCGGTGTCGCGGAAGGGACGGATGCGACTGGCGCCGCGCCGCCCGGCGCCCTCGCAGCGCCTGACGACGCCGCCGAGGCCGGTGCCGATGCGCCCAGCATCGGCAGCGGCGCCGGCGTCGGCGGGCTGTCGAGGCTGCGATGCTGCGCCGCATCGACGCCGCAGGCGACTCCGAGCAGCAGGCCGAACGCGAGACGAAGGGCGGGACGCATGGCAGCAGATACGGCGCGCCGATCGCTGCGGATGCAGACCGGTCTGCGGCGGCACGCCGCGCGGTGGTCAGGCTGCCGGATACGCCGGAACCTGCACCGACTGCTCCAGGGCGCTCGCCACCCGCAGCAGCAACGGGAGATCGAGCGACTCCGGATCCCGCGGCACCAGGTCGTAGTGACACAGCGTGCCGAGAAGCCGCCCTTCCGGATCCATCACGGGGATGCCGCAGTACGCCTGCACGACCTCGCGCGCGACGTGCTGGTCGAGCCTGGCATCGCGCATCGCGTCGGCGGTCGTGAAGGCGCCGGCGCTGTCGCGCACGTAGCAGCAGTACGTCGCCGTGTCGGGCACCTCCGCCGTCGTCAGCTGCTCCGGGTGCTCGCGGTCGATGTGGACGGCGGCGGCCGCCTTGCCGTTCTCGAAACGGAAGATGCCGAGAAAACGGTAGTCGGACAGGCCGACGAGATAGGCCAGCGCGTCCCGGATGCCCGACCTGGCAAGCAAGCGGGAAAACTCGGCGAACGCCGCATCGGTCGAAGGACGGACCCGCTCCGCCGGCGCCGCCGGTCGGACCAGCGCGCTCGAGCGTTGCAACAGCGCCTGCGACTGGGTGACCAGCGCCTTGGTGCGCGCGATCGCTTCGTTGAGATCTGCCAGACGCGCCGCGAAAGCCGCAGCGGCGTCCCCTTTCGATGCCACCGTCATCGGCGTGCTCCCTTGTTTGACGGCGAGTATGCCCGCCGGCCCGCGCCGACGACGGCACGATGGTTTGGCCGGGCCGCCGCCGTCAGGCCTTGCCGAGCGGCGGCCTCGAGAACAGCCCCGAGGCGTTGCTCATCGCCGCCAGCTCGCGGCTCGCGTCGCACAGCAGCGGCCCGAGCGCGCGCGCCCGCTCGAAGCCGAGGCGCGTTCTCGGCCCGGCGATGCTGATCACCCCCAGGGCGGCTCGCTCGCCCCGGCGGACCGGCGCCGCCAGTGCCGACATGCCGGGCGCGAAGGTCTCGTCGATCATGGCGTAGCCGCGCACGCGCGCGGCGTGCAGGAAGCCGAGCAGCGACTTGATGGTCACGGGCGCCTTCGGCCCGTAGTCCCGTGGCAGCCCGAAGCCCTGCCGAGACACCAGGCCGAGGGCGAGCTCGTCGCTCAGCGTCATCAGCCAGGCGTGGCCCGACGACGTGCAGGAGAGACGCGCGTCCATGCCCATGTCGGGGTCGTACCGGAAGCCCTTGCGGTTGCCCTCCGCCTTGGCGACCCAGGTCAGCCGATCGCCGTCGACGATCGACAGCCGGACCAGCTCGCCCGACGCTTCGGCGAGACGCTCGATCAGCGGCTGCGCGATGTCGACGATGCCCGAGCCGCTCAGGAAGCCGAGGCCGAGCGACACCAGCTTGGTCGTCAGCACGTAGTCGCCGCGCTCACGGGCCTGCCGGACGTAGCCCTTCAGGGCCAGCTCGCCGAGCAGGCGGTGGCAGGCGCTGTCCGGGATGTCGAGCATGCCGGCGAGCAGCGAGAGCGGCATGCCGCCCGGATGGCCGGCCAGCTGCTCGAGCAGCTGCAGACCGCGGTCGAGCGCGGTGGTCAAGGCGTTGGCAGAGGCAGCATCCCGCAATGTAGAACGTTCTTCCAGTCTGGAACAGCCCGGCCGAACCCTTCCAACAATGCCGACGGGCGCACCCGATCGAGGCGGGCGACGCTCCATGACCAACAAGATCGGAGACACGCATGAGCACAGGCACATTCGCGCCGGGGCAAGCCGCCCACGCGCCCACGCAACGTTCGAGCGACGCCATGGCCACCCGGGCGGTGACCGCTGCGACCATCGGCACCGCCCTCGAGTGGTTCGACTTCACGCTGTACGGCACGGTCGCCGCGACCGTGCTGCCGAAGCTGTTCTTCCCGTCGATGGAGCCGACCTCCGCCCTGCTCGCCTCGCTGGCGACCTTCGGCGTCGGTCTCGCGGCCCGGCCGCTCGGCGCCGTGGTCTGCGGCTATCTGGGCGACAAGCTCGGCCGGCGCAACCTCATGCTGGGCACCGTCGGCGTGATGGGCCTGGCCTCGGTGCTGATCGGCCTGCTGCCCACCTACGCGCAGATCGGCGTCTGGGCGCCGATCCTGCTGGTGCTGCTGCGCATCGTCCAGGGCTTCGCGCTCGGCGGCGAATCGACCGGCGCGCAGCTCATGGCGCTCGAGCACGCCGACCCGTCGCGCCGGGGCAAGTACTCCGGCCTGCTCGGCCTCTGCTCGCCGCTGAGCCAGATCCTGGCCAATGCGGTGCTGCTGCTCCTGTCGTCCACCTTGAGCGCGGACGCGTTCGACAGCTACGGCTGGCGCATCCCGTTCCTGCTCAGCGTGGTCCTGCTGGTGGTGGGCGTCTACATCCGCTTGAAGGTCGACGAGACGCCGTCGTTCGTGGCGATGCGCGAGACCAAGGTCGCCCAGGTCGGCAGCCCCCTCCGCGACGCCCTGCGCCTGCACTACAAGACGATCCTGCGCCTGATGTTCTTCTTCTGCGGGCCGGCGGCGATCTTCTATCTCATCGTCGTCTTCTCGCTCAGCTACGTCACCAAGAACCTGGGCGTGCCGAAGCAGACCGCCTTCCTGCTGCTGATGGGCGCGAACGTCTGCGCGATGGTCGGGGCGCTGGCCGGCGGCATGCTGAGCGACCGGCTGGGCCGGAAGAAGGCGCTCGCGATCGGCTCCACCGCGACGCTGCTGATCCTGTTCGTCTACTTCGGCGTTCTCGCGACCAGGGAGTTCTGGCCGATGCTCTGCATCATGGGCCTCTTCCTCGGCTTCACCCAATTCCAGAGCGGCATCCAGCCGGTCTGGTTCGCGGAATCCTTTCCCACCAACGTGCGCTACTCCGGTTCGGCGCTTGCCTACACCGGCGCCAACCTGCTGACGGGTGGCCCGATGCCGCTCGTCGCCGTGTACCTCGTCAGCGTCTTCCACGGCTCGCCGTGGGGCGTGGTGGCGGTGTGCGTGGTGCTCAACGTCGTCTCGCTCGTCATGATCCTGTCGGGCCCTGAGACCCGCGGCGTCGACATGAACCGGGTCGACCCGGCCTCGGCGGTGCTGCCATGAGCGGCACGGTGTTCGTCCTGAACGGCTCGAACCTCAACATGCTCGGCAAGCGCGAGCCCGAGCTCTACGGTTCGACCACGCTGGCGCAGATCCGCGAGAGCTGCGAGAGGCTGGCTGGCGAGCTCGGCCTCGCCTGCGACTTCCGGCAGACGAACCACGAAGGCGTGATGGTCGACTGGCTGCAGGAAGCGTTCGAAAAGGACGCGGCGGTCGTCATCAACCCCGCCGGCTTCTCGTTCGCCTCGATCCCGGTGCTCGATGCGGTCAAGCTCATCCGTCGGCCGCTGGTCGAGGTGCACATCACGAACATCCACAAGCGCGAGCCGCAGTACCGCCACTCGCTCGTCTCGCTCGTGGCGACCGGCGTGATCTGCGGCCTGGGCGCACACGGCTACCTGCTGGCGCTGCGCGCCGTCGCGGAAGCCCTGAAGCAGGCCGACTGAGCGGGATGCGCCGCCGGCGGCCCGACGCTCAGCTCCGGCGCTGCACCGCCCAGAGCTTGCGCAGCACCCCGAGCTCGTCGTCGTAGGTCTTGCTGACCTGCACCCGCTCGTCGCGACAATTCCTGAGCGCGCCGCGCGCCTCCTGCAGGGCGACGTCGATGTGTTGCGACTGGTTCCGAAGATCCGCCGGAACGGCCTTTCCGGCGTAGAAGCCGATCGATTCGTCGAGACGCCTTCGCTCTCGCGTCAGGTCGTCGACGCGGTCTTCGGCCACCCGGATCTGCCTGTCCTTCTCGGCGAGGTCGCGGCCGCGCGCGGTGTTGTGCGCGGCTTCGTCGGGGTAGAGGCGCAGCAGGCTGTCCTTGCGCCGCTTCTCCATGCGGAGCTGCTGGTTCATCGTCTCGATCTGCCTGGCACGCCCGTCCAGGTCGTCTCGATCGCCGGTCTCCTGGCCGTCGGCGTCGGCCCACGACGAACCGTCCGGGTCACGAATCGTCAGGCCGGCCTTGCAGTTGGATACAGGTCGCGGCGCGTTCTGGCATCGCGACACCGGCGACGACGGCTGGACCGCCTCCGCATGACCGAGGTCGACGAGCAGGACGCCCAGGACGAAGAGGGCGGCCTGCGCGACGCAAGCTCGCCAGTTCGGGTCTGTCGCTCGCATGGGTCGGCCGGTCGTCATGGGAAACGGAGCGAAGGCAAGGTGCGTACCAGTGCACAGTTGACAAAAACCGGCACGACGACTGCGGCGCCGCGAGCCGCTCCGTTTCCATGGAGACAATAGCGCTCCGCCTCCCAGGCCGCCACGGCCTTCCACCAGACCATGATGACGTCCCGCAACCACCGTTCGTTCGCGCCACGCGTCCTGGCCGCCGTCCTGGCGACCCTGGGCTTCGCGGCGCACGCCGAGGACTCGCTCGCCAGGATCAAGGCGAGGAACACCATCGTCCTCGGCGTCCGTGACGCGGCCCGGCCGTTCTCGTACCTCGACGAGCAGAAGCAGTCGGTCGGCTACTCGGTGGATCTCTGCCTGAACGCCGTCGACGACATCAAGCGCGCCATCAAGGCGCCGGATCTCAAGGTCGAATACAAGGTGGTCAGCGGCGCGGAACGGATCCCGAAGCTCGTCGCCGGCGAGATCGACATGGAGTGCGGCTCGACCACCAACACCCGGGCGCGCCAGGAAAAGGTCGACTTCAGCTACACCATCTTCGTCGCGTCGATGCGCGTGCTGGCGCCGACGGCGGTCGCGCTGCGGTCGGTCGACGACCTGAAGAACCTGCCGATCGCGCTGAGCAAGGGGACGACATCGGAGAAGCTCTTCAACCAGCTGGCGAAGGGTTCTCTCGCAGGTTCCGAATTCAAGACCTTCGACAGCAACCCGGAAGCGTACAAGGCCCTCAAGAGCGGCGCGGTGAAGGCGTTTCCGCAGGACGATTCGCTGCTGACCGCCCTGGCCTCCAACGACCACGCGCTCGACACGCTCCACCTCAGCGAGTTCGCCCTGTCGGTCGAGCCCTACGGCATCATGGTCCGCAAGGACGACAAGGCGCTCCTCGCCCTGATCGACAGGAGCCTGACCAAGGTCTATGCGAGCGGCGAGATCGACCGGATCTACAACAAATGGTTCACGACGCCCAAGCTGACGATCAGGATGGGCCGCTGGACGCGAGACTGCTTCACCCTGCCGACAAAGGAACCGGGCGTGGCGCTGATGCTGGGCTATTCGATCTGAGCCCCGCTGCCGGCGCCGGCCGGCAGGCCCGCGGTCTTTCCGTCGAGACGCCGCGGGTGCACCCGGGCCGTGTGCTCCAGCGCACAGACAGGGCCCGGGGCGCGCCCTACCGTCTCGTCGATGTCCCAGGCACCCCTTTCCGCGATGCTTCCGCCAGCCGCGACGCTCCACGACGTTCGCTCCAGAGGCAGCGCCCGCTGGAGCACGTCGTCGTTCGGCTCGGAGCCGAACACGTCGTTGCTCGACACCATGAGCCTGCGCGAGCACCTCGACCGCTGCCGGCGCGCGCGCAGCGTGTTCTTCCGCGCCCAGAGCCTGGCCGACGCCGTGGCCGCGTTCCTGGCGCCACGCGCGATCACGACGCTCGTCGTCATCGCGCTGGCGGCCGGCGCGGCGTTCCTGTTCATGAGCCCCGGAGGCTGACGTGCGGATCGGCGAGATCTGCACCCGCCCGGTGGTCACATGCCAGCGCAGCGCCAGCGTGCTGGAGCTGGCCCAGCTGATGCGCAACCGTCATGTCGGCGACGTGATCGTCGTCGACACGAGCGACGGCAAGATGACCCCTGTCGGCATGGTGACGGACCGCGATCTGGTCGTCGAGGTGATGGCCGAGGGCCTGGGCCCCGACCGCCTGCGCGCGGAAGACCTGATCGCCGGCGATGTCGTCACGGTCTTCGAATCCGAGCTCGTGTACGACGCGATCTGGCACATGCGTGGCAAAGGCATACGCCGGCTGCCGGTGGTTGACGACCACAACCACCTGGTGGGCGTGCTGACGGCCGACGACGTGACGCGGTTCCTGGCGGGCGTGCTCAATGAAGTCGCCCGCATCGGGCCGCAACAGGCCGCGCGCGAGGAAGCCTCGCGCAGCCCTGCGTAGGCGTCAGGTCTGCGCTGCCTGCCCAGCGTTTCCGTCGACGGGGTTGTCCCTGGCGCCCCGGACGTTCATGAAGAAAAGCCCGACCTGCAGCACGATCAACGCCCAGCTGGACGTGTGCCAGCCCCACAGGATCCAGAGCAGGTTGCTGGCGATGAAGGTGCCGAAGCCCCAGTAGCGACGCCGTCGCCTGGTCGAGGCGACGAGCCAGGCGGCCACGAGAGTCACCACCATCGCGGGCCATTGCACAGCATCCAGCCAGTTCACATCAGTCGTTCGTCGTTTGTCGGCGCCGGACACGGGCAATCGGCGGGCCGCGCCGACGGCCGGGCCGTGCTCAC
>CAZZVH010000177.1:0-7490 GCA_964657365.1 uncultured Burkholderiaceae bacterium | reverse complement strand
GCGTCCTCAACGCGACCGGTAACCTTCGTTCCTGTCGGAAAGGCGACCAGGCCGCCATCGGCGAGCCGTGCGGCGGCCAGCGCGATCGCGCCGGCATCGTGTCCGTCGAGCAGCACCGGTCAATGGCCCGGATCGAGGCCGAGGATGCGGGCGGCGGCATCGGCGACCACGGCCGCCTCGTCGGCGCTGCTCGCGGTGAGCGTGAGATGGCCCATCTTGCGGCCGCGCCGCGCCTCGGTCTTGCCGTACAGGTGCAGGTGCGCGCCCGGCAGGGCCAGCACGCGCCACCAGTCCGGCTCGGCCGGCCCCTCGGCCGCATCGCGGAACCACAGATCGCCGAGCAGGTTGAGCATCACGCAGGGCGAATGCAGGCGCGGCATCACCAGCGGAGCGCCGGTCATGGCGCGCACCTGCAGGTCGAACTGCGACACGTCGCAGGCATCGATGCTGTAGTGACCCGAGTTGTGCGGGCGCGGCGCCATCTCGTTGGCGAGCAGCGCACCATCGGCCAGGACGAAGAACTCGATGCAGAGCACGCCGACGTAGCCGATCGATTCCGCAATGCGCGTCGCCAGCGCCACGGCTTCGATGGCCGACGCGGCGGCGATCCCCTGCGCCGGCACGCGGGTCGTCGCCAGGATGCCGTCGCGGTGGACGTTCTCCTGGACCGGCAGGTGGACGATCTCGCCGGCGACATCGCGCGCCACGACGACGCTGATCTCGGCAGCCAGGGCCACCCGCTGTTCCAGGACGCAGCGCACGCCGCCGAGCGCGGCGAAGGCGCTGGCCAGCTCCGCCCGGCCGGCGACCCGCTGCTGGCCCTTGCCGTCGTAGCCGAGCCGCGCGGTCTTGAGGATGCCGGGCAGCAGATGCGCGTCGATGTGCGCGAGCTCGGCGCCGGATGCGATCACCGCATGCGGCACGCAGGGCACGCCGGCGCGCGCGAACGCCGCCTTTTCGAGCGCCCGGTCCTGGCAGATCGCGACCGAGGCCGCAGCCGGGCTCACCGGCCGCGATGCGGCGAGCCGCTCCAGCGCCTCGGCCGGCACGTTCTCGAACTCGGTGGTGATCGCGGCGGCGTGCTCGGCGAGCGCCGCCAGGCCCTCGTGATCGAGATAGGCAGTCTGCACATGATGGTGGGCGATCAGGCCGGCCGGGCTGCCGGCGTCCGGGTCGAGCACCGCGACGGCATAGCCGGCGGTCTGCGCGGCATGGGCGAACATGCGGCCGAGTTGGCCGCCGCCGAGGACGCCGAGCGTCGCGCCCGGCGCGATGAAGGCGGTGGCGCGGGCCGCCGCCGCGGGCGCGCCCACCGGCGCGAGCCGCGCCGCCATGTCGTCCGCCTGCGGGCTCACTTCAGGTCGGCGGTCATCGCCCGTGCGGCGTCGCTCTGGCGCACCCGGAAGGCGTCGAGCTTCGCGCGCAGCGTGGCATCGCCGGTGGCCAGCATGGCGATCGCGAACAGGGCCGCGTTGGCCGCGCCGGCCGTGCCGATGGCGAACGTGGCGACCGGGATGCCGCGCGGCATCTGGACGATGGAGTGGAGCGAATCGACGCCTTGCAGATGCTTGCTCGCGACCGGCACGCCGAGCACCGGCACGGTCGTCTTGGCGGCCAGCATGCCGGGCAGGTGCGCGGCGCCACCGGCCCCGGCGATGATCGCTTTCAGGCCGCGGCCGACCGCGCTCTCCGCATAGGCGAACATCTCGTCCGGCATGCGGTGCGCCGAGACGACGCGCGCCTCGTGGGCGATGCCGAACTCGGCGAGAATCTCGGTCGCGACGCGCAAGGTCTCCCAGTCGCTGCTGGAGCCCATGACCACGCCGACGACTGCCGGGGTGCTGCTCACTGAGTCGATTCCTGGAGTCTCGGGGTAGCCTTGAATTGTAGGCGGCGCGCCTTCACGTCAGTCAATTCCGGATCGCGACCCGCATGCACGACATCACCCATCAGAATTTCGAGGCCGAGCTCGTCAGCGCCTCGCTCGAACAACCCGTGCTGCTCGACATCTGGGCGCCGTGGTGCGGCCCCTGCAAGCAGCTCGGCCCGATCCTCGAGAAGCTCGAGACCGACTACGCCGGTCGCTTCAAGCTCGGCAAGCTCAACGCCGACGAGGAGCCCGAGATCGCGCAGCAGCTCTCGCAGATGTTCGGCGTGCGCAGCATCCCGTTCTGCGTCCTGTTCAAGGGCGGCCAGCCGGCCGACGGCTTCGTCGGCGCGTTGCCGGAAGACGAGGTCCGCAAGTTCCTCGACAAGCACGTGCCCAGCGCCGACGAGCAGTCCGCGGCCGACGACCTCCTCGAAGCCGAGGAACTGCTGGCCGAAGGCGACAGCGAGACGGCGATCGACAAGCTGCAGGCGGCGCTGGCCACGAACCCGGCCAACGACACGGCGCGCTACGAGTTCCTGCGCGCGCTGCTGCAGGCGGGCCGCATCGAGGATGCCCGCAAGGCGTTCGATCCGGTCGCCGGCGCCGTGATTCCGGACGCGCGGCTGGTCGCCGCCGGTCTCTGGCTGGCGGCGATGGAGGCCGCCCCCAAGGCGCGCCCGGTCGACACGCTGGAAGCGGCACTGGTCGCCGACAAGCGCAATTTCGACGCCCGCTTCGAGCTGGCGCAGGTGCACTTCGCGGCCGGCGAATTCACCCAGGCGATGGACCAGCTGCTCGAGATCGTGATGCGCGACAAGGCCTGGAACGACGGCGCGGCGCGCAAGACCTACGTGGCGATTCTCGAGGTGATGGCGAAGCCGGCCGCGCCGGGTGCCAAGGCCGACGCGGCGCCGAAGAAGGGCGCCCTCGAGATCGCCGGCAAGATGGCGGTGGCGCCGGCCGACCCGGTCATCGACGGCTATCGGCGCAAGCTGAGCATGGCGTTGTTCTGAGCGCGACGCCGCAGGCGTTCGCCTCGTCAGTCGGCCTTCATGCCGGTCGCCTTGGCGACCGCACGCAGGCGTGCCCGTTCTTCGTCGATGAACTTGTTGAACGACGCGCGGGTGCCGCCGATCGGCTCGATGCCGCCGGCCTTCAGGCGCCCCGAGATCTCCGGTGACTTCATCGCCGCGTCGACCGCGGCGGCGAGCTTGTCCATGATCGCGGGCGAGACGCCGGCGGGTGCGTGCACGCCTGCCCAGTGGGCGATCTGGATGTCGGGGAAGCCCTGTTCCGACGCGGTCGACAGCTGCGGGTAGGCCGAGATGTGCTGGGTCCAGGTGTCGGCCAGCGCCTTCAGCTTGCCGCTCTTGATGAAAGGCAGCACGACGTTGCTCGCTTCCGACGTGACGTCGACCTGGCCGCCCAGCAAGGCCGTGATCGATTCGGATCCGCTCTTGTACGGGACGACGTCGAGCCTGGCGCCGTAGCGCGTCGCCAGCAGGCCTTCGACGAAGTGCGGCGTGCTGCCCGTCCCGGCCGTGGCGAAGTGCAGGCCGCTGCCGCTCCTGGATGCGGCGACCAGGTCCTTCAGGTTGGCATACGGGGCGTTCGGGCCGACGACGATGACGGAAGGCGCCAGCGCGATCATCGCCACCGGCACCAGGTCGTCGTCCTTGTAGGGCACGCTCTGGCGGATCAGGCTGTTCGAGATCACGCCTGCCGAGCTGACCAGGAACGTGTAGCCGTCGGGCGCGGCCTTGGCCGCATAGGCGGTGCCGAGCATCGTTCCGGCGCCGGGCTTGTTCTCGACGATGACCTGCTGGTGCAGCACCTTGGCGATGCCCTCCGCGGCTGCACGGCCCATCTGGTCGTTGGCGCCGCCGGCCGCGAACGGGATGACCCAGTGGATCGGCTTGTTCGGCCAGTCGTCGGCACCGGCCGCGTGGGCGATGGCAGAGGCCGAGACTGCCAGAGCGAGCATCACTCCACGGCGAACGAGCTGATTCGGAAGCATGTCGTCTCGAGTCCTTTGCAACGTAGTCCGGCGGCTAGCTCATCAGGATCCGCGACACTTCCCGATAGGTGCTCGCCGTTTTCTCCACGACGTCGGCCGGGAGCGTCGGCGCCGGCGCGGTCTTGGGCCAGGGCCTGCCGTCGATGCGCACGTTCTCCAGCCAGTCGCGCACGAACTGCTTGTCGAAACTCGGCGGGTTGACACCTTCGACGTAGCCGGCGACCGGCCAGAAGCGCGACGAATCCGGGGTCAGCACTTCGTCCATCAAGGTCAGCGTGCCGGCCTCGTCGAGGCCGAACTCGAACTTGGTGTCGGCGATGATGATTCCCTTCTTCAGGGCGATCGCCGCCGCTTCGCTGTAGAGGCGGATCGCGATGTCGCGCACCTTCGCGGCGAGCTCGGCGCCGATCATGTCGCCGGCCTTGTCGAAGTCGATGTTCTCGTCGTGGTGGCCGGCCTCGGCCTTGGTCGCCGGCGTGAAGATGGGCGCCGGCAGCTTCGACGCATTCGTCAGTCCCGGCGGCAACTGCACGCCGCACACCGCGCCGCTTTCCTGGTATTCCTTCCAGCCGCTGCCCGCGAGGTAGCCGCGCACCACGGCCTCGATCGGCAGCGGCTTCAGCCGCTTGACCAGCATCGAGCGGCCGCGCACCTGGGCGCGTTCGTCTTCGGCGACGACGCTTTCCGGGTCGTCGCCGGTGAGGTGGTTCGGCACGATGTGCGCGAGCTGCGCGAACCAGAAGAGCGCCGTCTGCGTCAGGACGCGGCCCTTGCCGGGAATCGGCTCGCCCATGATGACGTCGAAGGCGCTGAGGCGATCGCTCGCCACCATCAGCATGCGATCGTCGCCGACGGCATAGTTCTCGCGCACCTTGCCGCGCGCCAGCAGCGGCAGCGAATGCAGCGCGCTCTGCAGCAGCGGCGCGTCGTCGGCGACCGGCCCCACGTCGCCTCGCGGCGCCGCGCCCGCCATCACACCACCATCTGCGACAGCTCGCCCTGCGCGTAGCGCTTCGCGACCTGGCCGAGCGACTGCGCCACGATCTTCGGCGCCTGGCCTTCGCAGCCGAACTCCACGTAGCGCTGCTGGCAGATCTTCTTCGCCGCCTCGCGCGCCGGCTTCAGCCAGTCGCGCGGATCGAACTTCTCGGGGTTCTCGAACAGGTACTTGCGCACCGCGGCCGTCATCGCCAGGCGGATGTCGGTGTCGATGTTGATCTTGCGCACGCCGTGCTTGATGGCTTCCTGGATCTCCTCGACGGGCACGCCGTAGGTCTCCTTCAGGCTGCCGCCGAATTCGCGGATCACGGCGAGCAGGTCCTGCGGCACGCTCGAGGAACCGTGCATCACGAGGTGGGTCGTCGGGATGCGGCGGTGGATCGCCTTGATGCGGTCGATCGCCAGGATGTCGCCGGTGGGCTTCCGGGTGAACTTGTAGGCGCCGTGGCTGGTGCCGATGGCGATGGCGAGCGCATCGAGCTGCGTGCGCTTGACGAAGTCGGCCGCCTGCTCGGGGTCGGTGAGCAACTGCTCGCGCGTCATCGTCGCCTCGGTGCCGTGGCCGTCTTCCTTGTCGCCCTTCATGGTCTCGAGCGAGCCGAGGCAGCCGAGCTCGCCCTCGACCGTGACGCCGCGCGCGTGCGCCATGTCGACCACCTTGCGCGTGACGTCGACGTTGTAGTCGTACGAGGCGATCGACTTGCCGTCGGCCTCGAGCGAGCCGTCCATCATCACCGAGCTGAAGCCGAGATCGATGGCGCTGCGGCACACCTCGGGGCTCTGCCCGTGGTCCTGGTGCATGACCAGCGGCACCTTCGGCCAGCTCTCGAGCGCGGCCTCGATGAGGTGCTTGATGAAGGGCTCGCCAGCGTACTTGCGCGCACCCGCGCTGGCTTGCAGGATGACCGGCGCGCCGACCTCGCTGGCCGCCATCATCACCGCCTGGACCTGCTCGAGGTTGTTGACGTTGAAGGCGGGGATGCCATAGCCGTTCTCGGCGGCGTGGTCGAGCAGCTGGCGCATGGAGACGAGTGGCATGGCGATGTCCTGGAGCGAAAACGGGAACCGGGAATTCTAGAAGCCTCAGAAGACGGCGTGGTCGCCCCGTTCCGTCGTGGCGGCGCCGCTCACCAGGCGCGCGTAGTGGTCGAACAGGGTCTCGGTGCCGAACGACGGTGTGGCGGCGGCGTCGTATCGGCCCGTGGCCTCGTCGAGCACGAGCATCGACTCGGTCCCGTAGTAGCGACCGATGCGCGCGAGCTCCGCCTTGGCCGCGAGCGCAGGCACGACCCGTCCCACGGTGCCGAGCACGCCGATGATGCCGTCGAGCAACGCCACCGGCACGTGCTTGAAACTTGTCGGCCGGCCGAGCAGCGCGAACAGTCGCTCGCCCTGCTGCAGCGGCGTGATCGCCTGCCCCGGGCCGCCGATCGGCAGGACGCGGTTGCGGCGGGCCTCGTCGTCGAGGCAGCCGGCGATGAAGCGCGCGAGATCGTCGTCGCCGATGGGCTTGCAGGACGTGAGCCTGCCGTCGCCGAACACCAGGAACGGCTTGCCCCGCCTGAGCCGCTCGACCTGGCCCGACAGCGACTTGAAGAACGCCGTCGGCCGCACGATCGAGTAGGCCAGGCCGGAGTCGACGAGCGCCTTCTCGCTCGCCAGCTTGGCATGCTGGAACGCGAGCAGCGGCTTCTGCACGCAGATGGCGGAGAGCAGGACGGCGTGCGACGCTCCGGCCTCGCGGGCCGCCTCGATGGCCTGCACGTTCGCGCGGTGGTCGATGGCCCAGGCGTCGCGCGGAACGCCGGTGCGCGAGGCGAGGCAAGAGACGAGCGCATCGAAGCGCTCGCCGCGGACACCGTCCCGACGCAACGACGCCGCATCGGTCGGATCGCCGAAACGCACCGTCGTGCCCTGCAGGAGCCGCTCGCTGTCGTCGCGCGACAGCGAACCTCGCACGCCGGCGCGTGAGCGCACGAAGCAGACCACCTCGTGGCCTCGTTGCAACAGCGCACGCACGGTCGCCCGCCCGATCGTGCCGGTGGCGCCGACGACGAAGACGCGCCGCGGCCGGCCCGATCGCGACGGGACGGAGGGCGTGTCGGGTGACAGGCTGGTCATGCGGTGCCGAGGATATGCGGCCACGCCGCAGCGCCCTGCAGAAGCGCGCAACCCGCCCCGGCCCGGGTTAGAGGGCTGCCCGGCCCGGCCCGGGCGTTCGGGGCGGTGGGGGGGGAGCCCCCGTTCATGGCCCGGGCGGAGGGGGCTTATCTCTATGATATCGACGGGAATCGGTACATCGACTACATCGGGTCGTGGGGGCCGATGATCCTCGGGCATGCGCAGGCGAAGGTCCGCGAGGCGGTGACGCAGGCGATGGCCCTGGGGACGAGCTTCGGGGCCCCGACGGTCCGCGAGGTCGAGATCGCCGAGCTGGTCGCGGCGACGGACCTGCACACGGTCACCCTCGGCGACGTCCCCACCGAGATGCTCCTCGAGGCCAAGGCGCACGTCGACAACCTGGTCCGCGAGCTCACCCTCGCCGAGGGCTCGCTCGCCGGTGCCGGGGCCCCGGAGCAGTTCACGCGCCTGTTCGCCGACGTG
>CAZZVH010000176.1:0-7490 GCA_964657365.1 uncultured Burkholderiaceae bacterium | reverse complement strand
CGCGCTCGACGATCTCGATCGCGCGATCGACGCCGGCGCAGAAGCCGCGCGGCTCGGCGAGGACGACTTCCTCGAGCTGGATGGTCGGAGGTGCGGTCACAGGATGCCGATCAGCTCGACGTCGAAGGTCACGGCGCGGCCGGCGAGCGGGTGGTTGAAGTCGAACAGGAGCGCGTCGCCGACGATGTCGCGCACGGTGCCGGCGAAGCTGCCCTGCCCGTCCGGCGTCGGGAAGCGGACCACGTCGCCGACGTGGTACTCGGCATCGGCGTCGCCATGCTCGACCAGCAGCGAGCGCTTCACGCGCTGCACGAGATCGGGGTTGCGCTGGCCGAACGCCTCGCCCTCGGCCAGCTCGAACGAGGCGCGGCTGCCTTCGGCGAGACCGACGAGGCGCGCCTCCATCGCCGGCGCCAACTCGCCGCTGCCGAGCGAGAGCGTGGCCGGCTGCAGGCCGAAGGTGTCGATGAACGCTGCGCCGTCCGGCCCCGAGAGGCGGTAGTGGAGGGTCAGGAACGACCCGGGCTCGACACGATTCAAGGTGCCCCTTTCTGGCGGATGGACGGCGGACCGGCGGTGACTAGACTGGCCCGATTTTAAGAGCCGGCGCAGGCCGCCCCGGCGCCGGGCCGGAGACCCCCGATGCTGAAGGACATTCCCGCCTCGGCGCGGCCGCGCGAGAAGCTCCTGGCGCTCGGCCCGGCGGCGCTCGCCGATGTCGAGCTCGTCGCCCTGCTGCTGCGCACCGGCCTGCCGGGAACCGGCGTGCTGCAGCTCGCGCAGGCCGTGCTCGATGCCTTCGGTGGCCTGGCCGGCCTGCTGCGCGCCGGGCCGGAGGAACTGAAGCGAATCAAGGGTCTGGGCGGCACGGCCAAGCGCGCCGAGGTGTCGGCGGTGCTGGAGCTGGCGCGCCGCGCCGTCGCCGGCGAGCTGACGGCGCGGCCGGTCTTCGACGCGCCGGGCAAGGTCAAGGATTACCTGGCGCTGCAGCTCGGCGGCCGCCCGCACGAGGTCTTCGCCGTGCTGTTCCTCGACGCGCAGAGCCGGCTCATCGCGCTCGAGGAGATGTTTCGGGGCACGCTGACGCAGACCAGCGTCTACCCACGGGAGGTCCTCAAGCGCGCGCTCGAGCTGCACGCCGCCGCGGTGATCCTCGCGCACAACCACCCATCGGGCGCTGCCGAGCCCTCGCGGGCCGACGAATACCTGACGCAGACGCTGAAGAGCGCGCTGGCGCTGGTCGACGTGCGCGTGCTCGACCACCTGATCGTCGGCCACGGCGCGGTGGTGTCGTTCGCGGAGCGTGGGCTGCTCTGAGCGGCCCGAGCCGGGTCAGGTCGACGAGACGAGCAGCTCGCCGCTCCTGCCCGCGACGCTGCCCCAGCCGGGCACCGCGTGCGGGAGCCTGTCCCGGTCCAGCGCCGCGTACGACGTCACCAGCGTGCCGAGCGTGTGGCCCTGCGCCAGCCAGCCGGACACCAGCGCGGTGAAGATCGGCGCGAGCTGGCCGCCTTCGAGCTCGGCGTGCAGCGTGAAGACGTGGTCTCGGTCGTCGTTCGTCGACGCCAGCAGACGGTCGGCGACATTGCCTTCGTCGACGCCGTCGAGGCCGATCAGCTCGTCGAGCGTCGGCAGCGTCGTCGGCAGCTGCACGTGGGCGAGCGGCACGCCGTCGACGACCGGAATGAACGGCGCGGTGCCGCGCCCGTCGGACGCATAGGACATGCCCCAGGCGTCGATCTGACGCAGGCCGGCGTCGTTGGTCTGCCAGCCGGCGGCGCCGTGGGTCGCAGGCGGGCGGCCGAACACGTCGACGAAGCGGTCGAAGGCGAGCGTCATCTGGCCGCGCGTCCACGCGGCGTCGCGCCGGCGGACGTTGTCCTGCCAGAGCACGTGGTCCCAGGTGTGGATGCCGCATTCGTGGCCGGCCGCACCGGCGGCCCGCATCTCGGCGGCAGCGCGCCTGCCGATGTCGGGGCCGGGCTGCAGCACGCCGTAGGTCAGCGTGCGCAGGCCGTAGTGGCGCAGCACCGAGGTGCGCGAGGCCTTGCCGAGGAAGCCGGGCCGGAACACGCGGCGCAGCGCCCAGCCGGTGTGGTCGGGCCCGAGGCTGAACAGGAAGGTCGCCTGCACATGGAAGCGTTCGAGGATCGCCAGCAGCCGCGGCACGCCTTCGCGCGTGCCGCGCAGCGTGTCGACGTCGACCTTGAGCGCGATGCGGCCCACGACCGGCCCGGCCCTAGCCGGCTTCGGCGAGCGACTGCGCTTCGGCGACCTTGGTGCGATAGGCCTCGAAGATGCGGCGCAGCGAGGTCTCCATGTCGACCTTGGGCTGCCAGTCGAGATCGGCGCAGGTCGCGTCGATGCGCGGCAGCCGGTTCTGCACGTCCTGGTAGCCCTTGCCGTAGAACGCCAGGGCCGAGGTCTCGACGATGCTCGAGCGCGCCGCGGCGGTCGCGTATTCGGGGATCGTGCGGGCGATCTCCAGCATCATCTCGGCGAGCTGGCGCACCGAGTAGTGGTTGCGCGGGTTGCCGATGTTGTAGATGCGGCCGCTGGCGACGCCGCCCGGGTTGGCGATGATGCGCATCAGCGCGTCGATGCCGTCGGCGATGTCGGCGAAGGCGCGCTTCTGCGAGCCGCCGTCGACCAGCTGGATCGGCTCGCCGCGCAGGATCTGGCTGAGGAACTGGGTGACGACGCGCGACGATCCTTCCTTGGTCGAGAACAGCGAGTCGAGGCCCGGGCCGATCCAGTTGAAGGGCCGGAACAGCGTGTAGTTGAGTCCCTGCTCCATGCCGTAGGCGGCGATGACGCGGTCCATCAGCTGCTTGGAGCAGGCGTAGATCCAGCGCGGCATGTTGATCGGACCGCAGACCAGGTTCGAGGTCTCCGGATCGAACTCCGCGTCGCTGCACATCCCGTAGACCTCGGAGGTCGACGGGAACACGAGGTGCTTCCTGTGCTTGACGGCGGCGCGCACGATCGGCAGGTTGGCCTCGAAGTCGAGCTCGAAGACGCGCAGCGGCTCGCGCACGTAGGTGGCCGGCGTGGCGATCGCGACGAGCGGCAGGATCACGTCGCACTTGCGGACGTTGTACTCGACCCATTCCTTGTTGATGGTGATGTCGCCCTCGAAGAAATGCATGCGCGGGTGCGACACCATGTCGTCGAGGCGGCTCGACGACATGTCCATGCCGTAGACGTCCCAGTCGGTCGTCTCGAGGATGCGTTGCGTCAGGTGGTGGCCGATGAAGCCGTTGACGCCGAGGATCAGGATCTTTTTCATGGTGCGGAGCGGCTGTGGTCGGCCTGGAGCAACTGGCTCAGCCGATCGACGTGGATGGGATGGGAATCGGCGAGCAGGGATCGGACGTCGATGCGGCGGCCGTCGCCGCAACGGCCGACGATGCGGCCGTCGGCGATGGCCAGGCCGGGCCGGCCGGACGACGGGCCCGGCGCGTTCGCATGCGCAGGCAGCCGCGCGTCGGCGATCACAAGCCTGACGCCGGCGACTTCCGTGAAGGCGCCCGGATACGGCGGCGCGACGGCGCGGATCAGGTCGTAGACCTCGGCAGCGGGTCGCTGCCAGTCGATGCGGCCGTCTTCGGGCCTGCGCGCGCCGCAGTAGTTGCCGGCGGCGAGGTCGTTGGGCAGGCGCGGCGTCCTGCCGTCGATCATCGCCGGCAGCGATCGCCACAGCACCTGCTCGGCGGCGACGTTGACCTTGTCGAAGACCTGCCGGCCGGTGTCGTCGGGCAGGATGGGCACCGATTGCGAGTCGACGATCTCGCCGGCGTCGGGCTTCTCGACCATGCGGTGCAGCGTCGCGCCGGTCTCGGTCTCGCCGCGCAGAACGGCCCAGTTGGTGGGCGCGCGGCCGCGGTACCTCGGCAGCAGCGAGCCGTGCATGTTGAAGGCGCCCTGCGGCGCCAGGCCGAGCAGCGACATCGGCAGCATGGAGCGGTAGTAGAACGAGAAGATCACGTCGGGCCGGGCATCGGCGACCGCGGCGCGCAGCGACTCGGCCGGCGCGTCGTCGCCGTAGATGAACGGCAGGCCGAGATCCTCGGCGGTTTCCGAGACGCGGCTGAACCAGAGCGTCTCGCCGGGGTGGTCGCGGTGCGTCACCACCAGCGGCACCTCGACGCCGCGCGCCCGCAGCACGCGCAGGCACCGATCGCCGACGTTCGAATAGGCGAAGACGACGGCCCTCAAACGGCCACCTCGGCGACGTCCACGAGCTTCGACGGCGAACCCGATGCCGATGCCGATGCCGACGCCTCCAGCACGGCGCTGATGCGGTAGCGCGGCCGCTGCCGCACTTCCTGCTGGATCCGGCCGACGTACTCGCCCATCAGGCCGACGCCGAACAGGACGATGCCGGTCAGGAAGAACTGCAGCGCGAACAGCGTGAACACGCCCTCGACCTCGGCGCCGAGGATGAAGCGGCGCACCAGCAGCAGCACGAACAGCGCGCCGGAGCAGAGCGAGAGCAGCATGCCGATCAGCGAGAACCACTGCAGCGGCACGATCGAGAAGCCGGTGACGAGATCGAAGTTCAGGCGCAGCAGCTTGTAGAGCGAGTACTTCGATTCGCCCGCGTGACGCGCCTCGTGCTCGACCTCGATCTCGACCGGCGAGACGGCGAAGGTGTAGGCCAGCGCCGGGATGAAGGTGTTCACTTCGCGGCAGGCGTTCAGGGTGTCGATCAGCGCGCGGTCGTAGGCGCGCAGCATGCAGCCGTGGTCGGTCATGTGGATGCTGGTGATGCGCTCGCGGAAGCGGTTCATCGCCCGCGAGGCGACACGCCGGAAGGTGCTGTCGTTGCGCTGCCGGCGGATCGTGCCGACGTAGTCGTGGCCGGCACGGATCTCGGCGATCAGTCGCGGGATCTCCTCGGGCGGGTTCTGCAGGTCGCCATCGAGCGTCACGGTGATGGCGCCGCGCACCTGCTCGAAGCCGGCCATGATCGCCATGTGCTGGCCGAAGTTGCCGTTGAAGAGCACGACCCGCGTCACGTCGGGCCGGCGCCGGTACTGCGCCGTCAGCAGCTGCGTCGACTGGTCGACGCTGCCGTCGTTGACGAAGATCACCTCCCAGGGCTCGCCGAGCGCGTCCATCACCGGATAGAGCCGCTGGAACAGCACCGGCAGGACGTCCTCCTCGTTGTACACGGGGATGACGATGGAGACGCTTGGGCTGGTCATGTCGAGAGGCGCTTGCAGATGGCGGCGAGCTGGCCGCAGACGCGTTCGACGTCCGCATCGGCCATGGCGGGAAAGAGCGGCAGCGTCAGCGTCGAGCGGCCGACCCGCTCGGCATGGGGCAGCATGCCTTCGCTCCAGCCGAGCTGCCGATAGTAGGCAAAGAGGTGGAGGGCCGGATAGTGCACGCCGGTGCCGATGCCTGCGTCGCGCAGGGCCTTCATCACCGCGGCGCGGCCGCCGGCGAGCCGCTCGACCGGCAGCAGCACCTGGAACATGTGCCAGTTGCCGGTGGCGCCCGGGTCGGCGGCGCCAGTCGGCAAAGGCAACTCGATGCCCAGCGCCTCCAGGCCGCACGACGACGCGTGCCGGAAGTACAGCGCGGCGAGCTCGGCGCGGCGCTGCGTCACGTCGGCGAGCCGGCGCAACTGGCCGAGGCCGATCGCGGCGTGGATGTCGGAGAGGTTGCTCTTGCCGCCCGGCTCCTCCATGTCCATGCCGTCGAAGCCGTCGCGGACGATGCCCTGCATGCGCAGCCGTTCCGCGCGCACGGCGTCTTCCTCGCGGTTCATCACGAGGAAGCCGCCTTCCGCGCAGGTGATGTTCTTGTTCGCCTGCAGGCTGAAGCTGGCGAGGTCGCCGAAGCTGCCGATGCGGCGGCCCTGCCAGCGCGCGTCGATGGCCTGCGCCGCGTCCTCAACGACGCGCAGGCCGTGCCGCCGGGCGATGCCGTGGAGGCGGTCCATGTCGACCGGCAGGCCGGCGATGTAGACCGGCAGGATCGCCCGCGTGCGCGGCGTGATCGCCGCCTCGACGGCGCCCAGGTCGATGTTGCGGGTGCGCGGATCGACGTCGACGAACACCGGCCGCGCACCGACCGCGACGATCACGTTGGCGGTCGCGACCCACGTGATCGCGGTCGTGATGACCTCGTCGCCCGGGCCGATGCCGGCGAGCCGCAAGGCCACTTCCATGGTCTCGGTGCCGTTGGCGAACACGCGCACATGGCGGCCGTCGAACAGCGCCGAGAGCGCCGCCTCGAACTCGAGCACCTTCGGCCCGCCGGTGATCCAGCCCGACGACAGCACGGCGCGCACGTCGTCGATGGTCTCGGTGTCGATGTGCGGCCGCGTGAACGGCAGGAAGGCGGGTCGCTCCATGTTCGCGTCCATCTCAGCCCCGCGACATCACGAACACGCCGAGCAGGATCAGGGCGATGCCGGCGCAGCGCATCGGCCCGAGCATCTCGCCGAACAGCCACCAGGCCGCCAGCGCGTTGACGACGTAGCCGAGCGACAGCATCGGATAGGCCAGCGACACCTCGACCCGCGACAGCGCGACGATCCAGACGCCGACGCTGAGCACGTAGCAGCCGAGCCCGGCCAGGATCGGGCCGCGCATCAGGACCTGCCCGGTCGTCTGGATCAGGTTGGCGGCGGTCACGTGCAGGGCGCCGAGCGGCGCGACGCCGGCCTTCAGCAGCAGCTGCGCGCCGGCGTTGAGGAGCACGCCTGTCAGGATGAGAAAGAAGGTGGCGGCGTTCATGATGCGGTCTTCGGAAGGTTGGTGACGACGATCCGGCGCGTGTCCTCGGCCACCGGCACCATGGCCAGGCCCCCGGCCTTCAGGCTGTCGAAGGTCTCGTGCGACATGATGGCGAGCGCCCTTCGCGGCGTCTTCCATTCGCGCTCGAAGTCGGCGACGGTCGGCAGCCATTTGTCGGGCTCCTGGTGCACGCCGAAGTCCAGCTCGTCGGGCGACTGGACCATCACGGTGGTGTGCCGCAGATAGAACGGCAGCGTGTGGTCGAGCATCCGCACGGAGTAGATCGGCATGCCCGGGTCGAGCTCCAGCACCGCCTCGATCGGCTCGACCAGCGCGATGCCGGAGCTGTTGCGGCCGAAGCTCTCGTGGCCGACCAGCGTCACCGTCACCAGCGCGAAGAAGGCGAGCGCGTAGGCGACCGCACTGGCCACCGCGTGGCCCGGCGCCTCCCTGCGGGCGAGGACCCGCGCACCGGCCAGGCACCCGACCGCCAGCGCACAGCCGGCCGCCAGCCACGGCGCGAACGACTGATACGAGGCGATCGCTTCCGGATTGCCGCCGAGCCGCGCCAGCCAGAGCGTCGCCAGCAGCGCGACCGACGTGAAGGCGAGCATGGCGTCGATCTGGCGCGTCCAGGCGCGGCGATCGATGCCGTCGAGGGCGACCGCCGCCAGGATCGCCAGCGCCGGGTAGATCGGAATGATGTAGCCCGGAAGCTTCGAGCCGGAGACGCTGAAG
>CAZZVH010000175.1:0-7503 GCA_964657365.1 uncultured Burkholderiaceae bacterium | reverse complement strand
CCGCCTCGATCTCCGCTCGCGACTTTCCCGACTTCCGCACGGCATCAATCGCCAAGGCGTAACGCTCCATAATTTCAGTTTCCGCGCCGCCCGGCTCTGATGGACTCTCGCCGCTGCCGGCGACGCCGGCGGCGCCGTTCGACACGGCCGCCATCGACTGGCGCTGGCGGCGCTTCGATGGTCTGGCGCTGCGCGAGCTGCAGCACATCTTCGCGGCGCGTCAGCGCGTGTTCGTGGTGGAGCAGGAATGCGTCTTCCTCGACATCGACGGCTGCGACGAGCGCGCTTTCCACCTCGCTGCCTGGTCGCCAGCCCAGGCCGAGCCGCTCGCCTATGCGCGCGTGCTCGATCCGGGCGTGAAGTATCCGGAGGTCTCGATCGGCCGCGTCATCACCAGCGGCGTCGGCCGGGGACGCGGGCTGGGCCGCGAGGTCGTGCGGCGCGCCATCGAAGGAGCCCGCGCGGCCTGGCCTGCGTCGCCGATCAGGATCGGCGCGCAGTCTCGGCTGGAGCTTTTCTACGCCACGTTCGGCTTCGTCGCGGCCGGTGCGCCGTACCTGGAGGACGGGATCGATCACACGGAGATGGTGCTGGACGTCGTCGCCTGATCCGGCCTGCCGGCGGACCGGCCATTCGATGGTCGCCCCGCATGGGACGACGAAAAAATACAATGGCGCTCGCTTCGGGTCCGGCCATGTTTCATCAGCAGCATTTCGACGTCATCGTGGTGGGCGGCGGCCATGCCGGGACGGAGGCTGCGCTCGCCTCGGCGCGGATGGGCGTCAAGACCTTGCTGCTCACGCACTCGCTCGAGACGCTGGGCCAGATGAGCTGCAACCCGTCGATCGGCGGCATCGGCAAGGGCCACCTGGTGAAAGAGATCGACGCCCTCGGCGGCGCGATGGCTCGGGCCGCCGATGAGGCCGGCATCCATTTCCGGATCCTGAATCGATCGAAGGGGCCGGCCGTGCGGGCGACGCGGGCCCAGGCCGACCGCGCGTTGTACCGCGCGGCCATCCGCCGTCGCCTGGAAAACGAGCCGAACCTGGCCTTGTTCCAGGCCGCTTGTGACGACCTGATCGTCGAGGGTGATCGAATCGCCGGCGTCGTAACGCAAGTGGGCGTTCGCTTCTCTTGCAAGTCCGTCGTACTCACGGCCGGGACGTTCCTTGATGGACGTATCCATGTCGGCTTGCAGCATCACGCAGGCGGTCGCGCCGGAGATCCGCCGGCCGTGACGTTGTCGGCCCGGTTGAAGGAACTCAAGCTGCCGCAGGGTCGGCTCAAGACGGGAACGCCGCCGAGGCTGGACGGGCGGACGATCGACTACTCGCGTCTGATCGAGCAGCCGGGAGATGGCGCCGGTGCCGCAGACGACGGTGGTGGCAGGGATGTGCCCGTCTTCAGCTTCCTGGGCGACCCGTCGCTGCACCCACGTCAGGTCTCCTGCTGGATCACCCAGACGAACGCCCGCACGCACGAGATCATCCGGTCCGGCTTCGCTGAAAGCCCGATGTTCACCGGCAAGATCGACGGCGTCGGTCCGCGGTATTGCCCCAGCATCGAAGACAAGGTCAACCGGTTCGCCGACAAGGAATCGCACCAGATCTTCCTCGAGCCGGAGGGGCTCGGCACGCACGAGGTCTACCCGAACGGCATTTCGACATCGCTGCCGTTCCACGTGCAGATCGAGGCGGTCCACTCGATTGCCGGACTGGAGCGGGCCCATGTGCTGCGCCCGGGTTACGCGATCGAATACGACTTCTTCGACCCGCGTGCCTTGAAGCCGACCTTCGAGACCCGGTCTGTGTCCGGTCTCTACTTCGCGGGCCAGATCAATGGCACGACCGGCTACGAAGAAGCGGCCGCGCAGGGACTGCATGCCGGAATCAATGCGGCGCTGGGCGTGCTCGGAGCGGATGCATGGGTTCCTGGCCGCGAGGAGGCGTACCTGGGCGTGTTGGTCGACGACCTGGTCGGCAAGGGCGTCACCGAGCCCTACCGGATGTTCACGAGCCGCGCCGAGTACCGACTGTCGCTTCGGGAAGACAACGCCGATCGCCGTCTGACGCCGATCGGCCGGCGCCTGGGGCTCGTACCCCATGACCGGTGGCAGGAGTTCGAGCAGAAGCAGGAACGCGTTTCACGTGAAACATCACGATTGTCGGAGATCCGCCTGGGTCCGCTTCCCGCAGCGGGCGACAGACCGGAGTTGAGCCGCGACTACTCGTTGCTCGACTTGCTGCGTCGACCTGCCATCGACTTCGACGCTGTGTCGCGCTGGTCCGGCGAGCCGGACGCGGTGTCGGCCCGGCAATCGATGCGGGACGCCTGGGGGCGGGTGGCGGCTGACCAGGTGATCGAGCAGGTGGAGATCGCGGCACGCTACGAGGGCTACATCGGCAAGCAGGAGGAAGACATCGCCCGCTCTCGGCGTGCTCTCACGATCGCGTTGCCGGACGATTTCGACTACGACGCGGTCCGCGCGCTGTCTTTCGAAGTTCGGCATGTCCTGAACCGGCACCGGCCCGACACGATCGCGGCTGCAAGCAGGCTTCCCGGCGTGACCCCTGCGGCGCTGTCCCTGTTGCTCGTCCACCTCAAGCGTCATCGGCACCGCGAGGCGGCCAACAATGCCGCGCTGCTCGAGGCGAACATCTGAGCCTGGATCGACCGAGCGTTGGCGAAGCCGAGGGGCGTCGCTCCGTCCTGACGCGTGCGATCGCCGGCATCGGCCTCGAGACGACCGAACGACAGATTGCCCAGCTGCTCGACTTCGTGGCATTGCTGGCGAAGTGGAACCGCACCTACAACCTGACGGCCATCCGAAGCCCGGCCGACATGCTGTCGCACCACGTCATCGACTGCCTCGCTGTCATCGCGCCGCTGCGACGGCAGCGCAGGGATCGGCTGAGCGAGAGGGTGCTGGATGTCGGTAGCGGAGGGGGGTTGCCCGGTGTGGTGATCGCCGTGATGGAGCCCGAGACTTCGGTGACTTGCCTCGACGCCGTCGGCAAGAAAGCCGCGTTCGTTCAGCAGGCTGCCACATCGCTCGGGCTGCACAATCTGCGCTCCGAGCATGCCCGCGTGGAGACATTTCGGGCAGATCCTTTCCATGTCATCACCTCCCGCGCCTTCGCGTCGCTCCATGATTTCGTCTGCTCTACCGAACCCTTGCTTGCGACCGACGGCGTCTGGATGGCAATGAAGGGCAAGCGGCCGGACGACGAGATGGAGGCGCTGCCTGACACCGTCGAGGTGTTCCACGTGGAACCGATCGAATTGCCGAATCGCATCGGAGAACGGTGCGTCGTGTGGATGAAACCACGGAGTCGAATCTCTAACAGTGAGCGCCCGCTATGACGGAGGCGCCCATGAAACGGAGCATCCGAATTTTTTGCGTGGCGAACCAGAAGGGAGGCGTGGGCAAAACCACGACCACCGTCAACCTCGCCGCCGGGCTCGCGCGCCTGGGGCGCCGCGTTCTCCTCGTCGACCTCGATCCGCAAGGGAACGCGACGATGGGGTCCGGCATCGACAAGCGCGGCCTCGACGCCACCGTCTACGACGTCCTGCTGGAAAGCGCGACGGTGGCCGAAGTCCGGCGGCCCAGTCCGAAGGGCGGCTACGACGTGGTCGGCGCCAACCGCGAGCTGGCCGGCGCCGAGGTCGAGCTGGTCGGAGTCGAGCGCCGTGATCGGCGACTTCGCCAGGCCTTGCTTCAAGTCGCGACGGACTACGATTTCGTCCTGATCGACTGCCCGCCGAGCCTCAGCCTGCTGACCCTCAACGGCCTGGCCTGCGCCCATGGCGTGATCGTGCCGATGCAATGCGAATATTTCGCTCTGGAAGGGTTGAGCGATCTCGTCAACACCATCAAGCAGGTCCACGCCAACATCAACCCCGAGCTCGAGGTGATCGGCATCCTGCGCGTGATGTTCGATGCGCGCATCACGCTGCAGGCGCAGGTGAGCGAACAGCTCAAGGCGCATTTCGGCGACCGCGTGTTCGACACCGTGGTGCCCCGCAACGTCCGCCTGGCGGAGGCGCCGAGCTACGGCGTGCCGGGTGTCGTCTTCGACCCGGCTTCCAAGGGGGCGCTGGCGTTCGTGGAGTTCGCCCGCGAGCTGGCGCAGCGGGTCGACGCGTCCCCCGCGCACGCATGACGCCGTCCGACCTGGCGCTGCAGTCGCGCGTGGAGGACGCCGGCATCAACGCCAGCGCGCCGCGCGAACAGCTCTGGGTCGACGGCTGGCTGGTTCGAAGGTGCCCGGGAAAGGCCAAGCGGGCACGCTGCGTCCAGGCGGTGGCCGCAGGCCGCACCGGGATCGACGCGAAGCTGGCCCGTTGCGCCGCCCTCTATGCCGAAGCGGGACTTCGACTCTACGTGCGGATCACGCCGTTCTCCGAGCCCGCCGGCCTCGACGCGCGGCTGCAGGCGCTCGGAATGGAACGCATCGACGAAACGTGCGTGATGATCGCGGCGCTGCCACCGGCGGCGACGGCGACGAATGCCTTCGGCCGGGCATCGCGGCTCGTCTTCGAGAACGTCGAGGCCGGCCACTACGCCGGCTGGGTCGGCGGCGCGCGAGGCTCGTCCGAGGCGGAGCAGGAGGCCCATGCCGCGCGCTTGCGCGAATCGCCGGTCGACTATCGCGCTGTCCTTGCCAGGGACGCCGACGGCACCATCGTCGCCGGGGGTCAGGTTGCGATCGAGCAGGATCTGGCCGGCCTGTACGACGTCTTCACGCCGCCGTCGTCGCGGCGGCAAGGCCACGCCCAGGCGCTGTGCGCTCATCTGCTCGCACTCGCGGAGCACCAGGGCGCGCAACGGGCTTATCTGCAGGTCGAATCGGACAACGCTTCGGCGCGCGGGGTGTACGCCCGCCTCGGCTTTGCCGACGCCTACACCTACCACTACCGCACGCCGCGCTCGTCCTGAGTGCGGCGTGCCTGCCGGCTCGCTACAGCCCGGTGCTTTCGTCGATGCCGAGGTGCACGTTCATCGACTGCACCGCCGCGCCGCTGGCACCCTTGCCGAGGTTGTCGAGGCGGGCCATCAGGAGCACCTGCGTATGGTTCGCGAAGACGAACAGCTCGGCACGGTTGCTGTCGTTGCAGGCCTGCACGTCGAAGTAGCCTTCGGCGAGCGTGGCCGGATCGCACAGCGGCATGACCCGGACGAAGGGCTCGCCGTCGTAGCGCTCCGCCAGGGCGGCATGCAGCTGCTCCGGCGTGGTGCCCCGGCGCGCCTCGGCCAGATGCAGCGGCACCGTGACGGCCAGGCCCTTCAGGAAATCGCCGACGATCGGCATGAAGACCGGCTGCACCTCGAGCCGGCTGTGCGTCGTCATTTCGGGCAGGTGCTTGTGGCCGAGCGACAGGCCGTACGGCTGGGGCGCGATCAGCCGCGGATCGCCGCCGGCCTCGTAGCGTTCGATCATCTTCTTGCCGCCACCCGAGTAGCCGGTGATCGACGTCGCCGTCAGCGCCACGGAGCGCGGCAAAAGCCCCGCATCGACGAGCGGCCGGACGAGAAGAATGAATGCCGTGGCGTGGCAGCCGGGATTGGCGATGCGCCTGGACGCCCGGATCAGGTCACGCTGGTCCGGTGCGAGCTCGGGCAGGCCGAACGCCCAGCCAGGCGCCACGCGGTGCGCGGTGCTGGCGTCGATCAGGCAAGTCGTGTCGTTGGTGACGAGGGCGACGGCCTCGCGCGCCGCGACGTCGGGCAGGCAGAGGAACGCGACATCGGCGGCGTTCAGGAGACGGGCGCGTTCGGCCGCGTCCTTGCGCAGCGCAGGCGCGGCACGCAGCACCTCGACATCGCTGCGGCGTGCGAGGTAGTCGTGGATGCGGAGGCCGGTCGTGCCTTCCTGGCCGTCGACGAATACGCGGGTGGTCATGGGTTCCTGCAAGAAGCCTGACGCGCAAGCATAAGGCAGAGCGGCGGCGCGTGCGCTGCCCGGCCGCGACGTCCGCCACGCCAGGAACGCCGACATCGATCAAGGACAATCCGCCGATGGCGACCAAGAAACCCAAGGGGCTGGGCCTCGGACTCGAAGCGCTGCTCGGACCGAGCGCGCTGGATGGCAGGCCCGGTGACCCGGGGCGCGGCGACGGCGAACCGACCAGCCTGCCGCTGGACCGGCTGCAGGCCGGCCGCTACCAGCCGCGCACGCAGATGGACGATGCGGCACTGCACGAGCTCGCCGACAGCATCCGGGCACAGGGCGTCATGCAGCCGGTGCTGGTGCGGCCCGTCGCCGGCGCCCAGGGCGATGCGAAGCGCTACGAGATCATCGCCGGCGAGCGCCGTTTCCGCGCCGCCGGGCTGGCCGGCCTCGACCGGATTCCCGTCCTGGTGCGCGACGTTCCCGACGAGGCCGCGGCCGCGATGGCCTTGATCGAGAACATGCAGCGGGAAGACCTGAACCCACTCGAGGAGGCGCGCGGCCTGAAGCGGCTCACCGAGGAATTCGGCATGACGCACGACGCCGTCGCCAAGGCCGTCGGGCGCTCGCGGAGCGCGGCGAGCAACCTGCTGCGGCTGCTCCAGCTCAGCGCGCCGGTGCAGCAGTTGCTGATGGCCGGGGCGATCGAGATGGGGCACGCACGCGCGCTGCTGGCACTCGACGGCGCCCAGCAGATCCTGAGCGCCAACGAGATCGTCGCCAGGCGGTTGAGCGTGCGCGAGACCGAACGGCTCGTGACCCGGCATACCGGCAGTGCCGGCACGGCCCCGGCTGCTTCGCGGGTGGGCAAGGCGAAGGCCAGGGACATCCAGCGGCTCGAGCAGCAGCTCTCCGACCTGCTCGCCGCGCAGGTCGAGATCCGGATGCGCGGACGCGGCGCGAGCGCCGGCGACCGAGGCGAGATCGCCATCGCCTTCAGCTCGCTCGATGTGCTGAACGGCCTGCTCGCCAGGCTCGGCCTCGAAGCCGCGTGACCGCGTCGCGAGGCGAGCCGCGCTTCGAGAATCTTTGCACGCGCCGTCGCTCGGCCGCACCCGCGACCGTCAACCCGATGCATTTTCGGCACGTTGCTTGCTAAACACCTTGCGACACAGATGCATTGGAGCAACGTTGCAAAGGTCCCGCATTTCCTTGCATCGCTTTTCGCACGATGATGGAAGCTTGAGTCTCACCTGCTGGTGAAAGGAAAGCTCTGATGGCGCCTGCCGGGCTCCATCAGAACTTCCCCGGACGCACGGCGGCCCACAAGGCCCTCGGCGCCTCCTCGTCGCACAGGAGATCAGCATGGATGTCATCAGCAACTTTGCCGCGCGCTTCGAACGCAATCGCGAAGAAGAGCTGTCGATCGAAGAGTACCTGGCGGAGTGCAAGCGCAATCCGCTGGCCTACGCAAGCGCCCCCGAGCGCATGCTCAAGGCGATCGGCGAACCGACCATGGTCGACACGCGCAACGATGTGCGGCTGTCGCGCCTCTTCGCCAACAAGGTCATCAAGATCTATCCCGCCTTCGCCGAGTTCTACGGCATGG